>DASSPH010000005.1 GCA_035699745.1 Vicinamibacterales bacterium | reverse complement strand
CGGGCAGCATCCTCGCGCACAGTTCTCGCTCAAGGTCGGCACCGTGTTTGAGGATTCGCCGCTCGGATTGGACAAGTGGCTGCCCGCGTTGTGGCTGCTCACCGGTTGCAAGAACGGCATCAGTTCGTACGAACTGGCGCGTGCACTCGGCGTGACTCAGAAATCCGAGTGGTTCATGCTCCACCGGCTTCGTCTCGCGTTGCACTCCGATGTGAGTCGTAAGCTCGGCGGGCACGTCGAAGCCGATGAAACCTACATTGGCGGCAAAGCGCGCAACATGCACATCAAGAAGCGGAAGCGCATGGGGATCACTATGGGCCGCTCGATGGCGGGCAAGATCGCCGTCATGGGCCTGCTGGAGCGCCACGGCAACGACGGACAGAGCCGCATCCGCACCAGCGTGCTCACCGGTCGAAAGAAGGGGCACATTCAGCCCGTCGTGCGTGAGCACGTCATCCCCGGTTCGACCCTGCACACCGACGCGCATTTTTCTTATCAAGGATTGCAGCGCGAGTTCACACATCTCGTTGTTGACCACGCTGAGAAGTACGTCGATGGGCAGATCCACACCAACGGCTGCGAGAATTTCTGGTCGCTGCTCAAGCGCGCCATCAAGGGCACCTACGTTTCGGTCGAACCGTTCCATTTGTTTCGCTACCTCGATGAGCAGGCATTCCGCTTCAACGAGCGTTCGTTGAATGACGCTGGCCGCTTCTTCCTCGGACTCGCTGGAATCGTCAATCGTCGTCTCACCTACAAGGCGCTCATCGGCTCGGAGTTGCCGCAAACGTGCTAGAGAAGAAAAAGCCCACCCGCAACAGAGACGCGGCCGACATCCGCGCCGATGATCCAGAACGCGCGATGGAGCAGTTCAACGACGGACTGCGGCGCGTCATGCGATTCAATGCTTCCCGGTCTCCAAGCCCAAGTTCGCGGAAAGGTACGCGAACTCGGTCCCGTTCGCGTTCGTGATGTGAGCCTTCACAATCGCGATTACGTCGCGGTGCTTCTGATCCGGACGCGGAGGCGCTAGCAGCCTGTCGGTCGAAACGGAAATTTGATAGATCGACCGATCGTCTTCGACCAGGCAAAAGAGCGGATTCTCGTCCGGTTGCGGGCTGACGAGCGCGGCGGTTCCTAGATCGCTCTTTTGGTGCGTCGGCATGCGAAGTCCGTCCATGAGAGTCTTGACGCGATTGTCTAAATCGCCTGCGCCAGCACCGGAAAAAATGTGCGGCTCCTCTCGTAGCAACAACAAGATTTCGAGCCGACACCCCATGCGGTTAGCCAAACGGACGAGCGGTACGAACCGTACGCCGTGGCGCTCGTACTCGTTCGCAATGAGATCCACTTCCGCCTTCCCGTTTCGGTCCGCCATGGTTAGGTACTTAAGCGAACCGCTCCCGTACCACAGCGCACGCAATTGAGGATGCAGTTGTTGTCGGATACGGTGCTTTAGGTCCGCGCTCGCCCTGCTCTCCGGAGGCAGTTCGCCGTCGTAGATGAGATGGAACTTCATCTCGTGCCCGCCTTCGGGCCAACGTTCAAGTTCATGGTGAATCACATTCTCCCGATACATTCACTCCTTCCCACCGGTTTTTCACGGTGGAGCATACAATTACGAGCCTAACCGGCGTTGTGTTGGTTAGGCAAGTATATTGTTACCGCTACTGGCTACTGGCTACTGGCGACCGGTTACCGGTTACCGGTTACCGGGCCTGAGTGACTGCGGTAAGATCGCGTCTGTGATCCGTGCTCTCTTTTCCATCCTGTGTCTCGCCGCCGCGATCGGTGTCGGCGCCTGCGCCGAGAGTCCCACCGGTCCGTCATCCGGCGCCCCGTACAGCCAGGTCGATCTCCGAATCGGCAGCGGCGCCGACGCGGTGACCGGGAAGATCGTGATCGTCAACTACACCGGCTGGCTCTACGATCCGACCAAGACCGACGGCAAGGGGCTCCAGTTCGACTCGTCGGTCGGCCTCGATCCGCTGACGTTCACGGTCGGCGGCGGACAGGTGATCGCGGGGTTCGATCGCGGCGTGACCGGGATGAAGGTGGGCGGCGCACGGCGGATCGTGGTGCCGCCGTCGCTCGGCTACGGCTCGTCGCGCAACAACTCGATCCCGCCGTTTGCGACGCTGGTGTTCGAGATCGAGCTGGTCGACGTCGTCCAGACGCAGTAGCGCGGGCTGCCGCCCGGCGGCGCACGTCCCGAATCAGCCGCCGATGTGCACGCGGATGCCGGCGATCAGCGAGCGGGCACGGTCGTCGATGTTGAACTCGCTGTCGTCGGTCGCCTTCCCTTTCAGCCGCGCGAAATCGAGCTGGCCGAACAGCGCCACCCGCGGCTTCACCCAGATTTCCGCTCCCCCGCCGTAGACGTAGCTCCAGCCTTCGGTCTGCAGCTCGAAGCGCTGGGACACGTCGCCGAGCGTCTGGCTGGTCACGTGGGTGGCCTGGTGATAACTCATGCCGCCCTGCCCGTAGAGACGCACCGGACCCGCCTGGACGCCGGCTTTGGCGACGAGATTCCAGATGTCCACGTTCATCGACGTATCGAACGTGAAGCCGTCGCCGCCCGAGATCTTGACCTTCTGCGGATGCAGGAAGCTGCCCTCGACGCCGAGGTAGCGCGTGATCCAGTACGTCGCGCCGAACGTATAGGCGTAGGGCGACCCGTCGCCCGAGCAGGTCTGGAGGTTGCCGCAGTTGAGGGGGAGGACGTCGCGGTACGAGGTCAGCCCGGCGCCGGCGAACATCACGAATCCGCGCGGCAGGGGCGCATGGGGAATCGACGCGCCGGACGATTCTTCCCCGGGCACGGGGTCCGGCGGCGGCGTGTAATTCCCGCTGATCAGCAGCAGCGTCGGGTTGGCGGGGGCCGCGTCGATGACGATGGTGTTGACCCGGCGGACCCAGAACAGCCCGCTGATCTCGCGGCGATCGCAGCCCTCCGCCGCCGGCGGGGCGGGACGCGAGACTTCGGCGATGACGACCCGGCGTATCTTCTCGCAGGTGTCGACGAAGATGTTGGCGTCCATTTCGGCCTTGCCGTCCTTTTCCGGCAAGGTGAACGGAATGGTCACGTCCCCGGACTGATCGACGGTGCCGGTGCCGGCGGCCGCCCCGTTCAGCACCACTTCGACGGAGGTGCCGACTGGAAGGTGCCGCACCATCACACGCTGCGCCGCCGCCGTTCCCACACCCAGGCTCACATTCAACGCGGCCGCCATGCCGAGCAGCCGCAGAGGGCTTGTCATTCGCGCTCCTTCGAGACCTCTGATTATGTCCTGAAACTTCCGTTAACCATCGGTGTCTTTCTCTCGTATTGGTAGGACAGCGATGCTCAGAGATCTCAAGTTCGCGCTCCATCTGATCGTCAAGGACCGCTGGTATTCCGCCGTGGCGATCATCGCCCTGGCGCTCGGCATCGGCGTGAACGCTACGGTGTTCACGCTGGTGAACGCGGTGCTGCTGCGCGGCCTGCCCTACAAGGACTCCGACAAGCTCTACATGCTGTCGGCGCAGCCGAGGCAGGGCGGGCGATCGCTGATCTCTCCGATGGAGCTCGACGACTGGCGCGAGCAGGCGCGCAGCTTCACCGCCCTCGCCGCCTTCACCGTGTCGGGCGCCAACGTCGCCGACGATCGCGCCGCGCCGCAGTCGGTCCGCTCCACCCGGCTCTCGGCGAATGCGTTCAGCCTGCTCGGGCAGCAGCCGCTGTTCGGGCGCGACTTCGCCCCCGGTGACGACGCCCCGGGAGCCGAGCGCGTGGTGCTGCTCGGCTACGCGCTGTGGAAGAACCGCTACGGCGACGACCGCAGCGTGATCGGCAAGTCGCTGCGAATCGACGGCAAGCCGGCGACGATCGTCGGCGTGATGCCCGACGGGATGATGTTCCCGTCGAACGCGGAGATGTGGGTGCCGCTGGTGCGCGCGCCCGAAGACAAGCGCAGCTCCCGCTACGTGCAGGTGTTCGGACGGCTGCGCGACGGGGTGACGAAAGCGCAGGCGCAGACCGAGTTGAACGGCATCGCGGCGCGCCTGGCGGCGGCGTATCCCGACACCAACAAGGAACACCCCAAGGCCAATGTCGAGACGTTCAACGAGCGTTTCAACGGCGGCCCGATCCGGACGGTGATGCTCGCGATGATGGGCGCGGTGAGCTTCGTGCTGCTCATCGCCTGCGCCAACGTGGCAAACCTCCTCCTGTCACGTTCGGTGCACCGCTCGCGCGAGATCGCCGTCCGGATCGCCCTCGGCGCCACCCGCTGGCGCGTCGTCCGTCAGCTGCTGATCGAGAGCATCTGTCTCGGCGTCATGGGCGGCGCGATCGGGCTCGGGCTCGCGGTGATCGGCGTGCGGCTGTTCGACCGCGCGGTCGAGGGCTCGGGCAAGCCCTACTGGGTCATCTTCACGTTCGACGCGACGGTGTTCGCGTTCCTCGCCGCCATCTGCGTCCTGACCGGCATCATCTTCGGCCTCGCGCCGGCGCTGCAGGTCACGAAGACGAACGTGAACGACGTGCTGAAGGAAGGGGGGCGCGGCAATGCCGGCGGCATGCGCGCGCGCTGGCTCACCGGGACGATGGTGGTGCTCGAACTGGCGCTCACCCTGGTGCTGCTGGTCGGCGCCGGCCTGATGATCCGCAGCTTCATGAAGCTGTACACGCTCGACCTGGGGATCAAGACCGACAACCTGCTGACGATCGGGCTGGGGCTGTCGAACACGAAGTATCCGAACGCGGAGGCGCGGCGGACGTTCTACGACAGTTTCGCCCCGCGCCTGGCGACGATTCCGGGCGTCCAGTCGGTCGCGTTCACGACGAGCGTGCCGCCGTTCGGGTCCGGCACGCGCCAGTACGAGCTCGAAGGGGAGCCGGTGCGCGGCGCGGAGCAGGAGGCGCCGCGGGTCAGCACCGTCGTCGTCAGCCCCGGGTTCTTCGACACCGTCGGGGTGCAGCTGCGGCGCGGGCGGGTGTTCCACGACAACGACGGCAACGCCGGCGCCGAGACCGTGATCATCAACGAGCGCTTCGCGGCGGAGGTGTTCAAGAACGAGGATCCGATCGGGCGCCGGCTGCGGTTCGTCCAGACGCCGCCGCCGGGTCAGGCGGCGGACAAGCCGCAGCCGCCGGCGGTGTGGCGGACGGTCGTCGGCATCAGCCCGACGATCCGGCACGCCAACTCGCAGGACGCGCAGCCGAC
Source organism: Vicinamibacterales bacterium (assembly GCA_035699745.1). NCBI lineage: Bacteria > Pseudomonadati > Acidobacteriota > Vicinamibacteria > Vicinamibacterales > Vicinamibacterales bacterium. Next base: position 117,275 of record DASSPH010000005.1, on the reverse strand, counting down.
CAACGTCGTCTACATTCCGGCGCGTCAGGAGCCGCCCGGGTTCAGCAACATCCTCGTCCGCACGGCGCTGCCGCCGGGGAGCGTGATGAGCGCGGTCCGCGAGCAGATGCGCAGCGTCGATCCCGATCAGCCGGTGCAGAACGTGCAGACGATGGGGCAGATGCTCGATCGGCAGATGTGGCCGTACCGCGTGTTCGGCAGCCTGTTCGCGATTTTCGCGGCGATCGCGCTGGTGATGTCGGCGGTGGGGCTGTATGCGGTGATGGCCTACTCGGTGACGCAGCGGCGGACCGAGATCGGCGTGCGGATGGCGCTGGGGGCGAACGACAGCAACGTCCGGTGGCTGATCCTGCGCCGGGGGCTGTGGCAGATGGGGCTGGGTCTGGCGATCGGGCTGGCGGGCGCGTTCGGTCTGAGCCGGGTGCTGCGGACGCTGCTGGTGCAGGTGACGCCGACCGATCCGCTGACGTTCGTGGTGATCACCGTCCTGCTGACGGGGGTGGCGATGGCGGCGTGCCTGATCCCCGCCCGCCGCGCCTCGCGCGTCGATCCCCTCGTCGCCCTCCGCGCGGAATAGGGACTGTCCCCGTTTCCGGGGCGGCGCGCGGCGAAACGCGACGAATCCGGCCGGTTTCCGACTGCCCCTGCCCGTAAGTCATTGTCCCGCCCCCGGAAATGGGGACAGTCCCCGTTTTCGGGACGGGCACTTGCATGGCTCGCCGCACGAGGAGGCGATTTGGCCAAGCGAACGTCTCGAAAGCAGACAAAACCGAGCAGAAAAAGCGCCGGCAATACAGGGCGGACGCGCGGCGCCGCGCGCAAGAAGGCCACCCCCGCGCGCAGAGCGAAGACCGCCACCGCGCGCCGCAAGACCGCCGCGCGCGCGGCCGCGACCCGGACGACGCGGCGGCGCAAACCGCCGGAACCCTCCCGCCTCTCCTCCGCCAAGACCGCCGTCAAGGGGGCGGTCGCGAACGCCGTCGCCGCGGTCGCCAGGCGGCTGCCCGGCGCGTCCGCGGACGTGGACGCCATCACCCTCCTCGAAACCGATCACCGCCGTCTGCAGGACCTGCTGAAGCGCGGCGAGGACACGACGGATCGCGCCAGGACCGCGCGCCGCGACCTGCTCAACACCATCACCGCGGAGCTGGCCGCGCACGAACTGATCGAAGAGCAGCTGCTCTACCCTGCGCTGAAGCAGTATCCGGAAGCCCGCGAGATCGTGCTCGAGGGATTCCAGGAGCATCACGTCGCCGATCTGATCGTCAAGGAGCTGCACGCGGTCGCGACGGACGACGAACGTTGGGGCGCCAAGTTCAAGGTGCTGAAAGAGAACATCGAGCACCACATCCAGGAGGAAGAAGGCCCGATGTTCCGCACCGCGCGCGGCGTGATGTCGCGCGAGGAGCTGCAGGCCCTCGGCACGCAGATGGCACGCATGAAAGCGGAGGCCGCCCGCCGCTGACCCGACCCTCGAGCCTCAACTCAGCAGAACCTCGAGGTCTTCCGGCTTCAGGCTGCGCAGCAGACCCGTGTCCGCCCGGACGATCGCGTCGGCCAGCTCGCGCTTGGTCTGCTGCAGCTCGACGATCTTGTCCTCCACCGTGTCCGCCGCCAGCAGCCGATAGGCGAACACGTGCCGCGTCTGCCCGATGCGGTGCGCGCGATCGATCGCCTGCGCCTCGACGGCCGGGTTCCACCAGGGGTCGAGCAGGAACACGTATTCCGCCGCGGTGAGATTCAACCCCAGGCCGCCCGCCTTGAGGCTGATCAGGAACACGCTGCAGGTCGGATCCTCCTGAAACCGCTTCACCCGCTCCTCACGGTCGCGCGTCTTCCCGTCCAGATACTCGTAGTCGACGGCGTCGGCGTCCAGCCGCTTGCGCAGCAGCGCGAGCAGGCTGGTGAACTGCGAGAACACCAGGCACTTGTGCCCTTCCTCGCGGACTTCCGCGAGCTGCGGCACGAGCGCGTCGAACTTCGCCGACGGACCGTCCGCGCGGCGCGGATCGACCAGCCCGGGATGGCACGCCGCCTGGCGCAGGCGCAGCAGCGCCTCGAGGATCTGCATCTTGGACTTCTGCATCCCGTCGCGCAGGATCCGGTTGAGCAGCGCGGCGCGGTAGTGATCGCGCAGCTCGTCGTACAGCTCGCGCTGCGTGCCCTGCAGCTCGCAGCGGATCGTCAGCTCGCTGCGCGGCGGCAGCTCCGGCGCGACCTGCGCCTTCGTCCGGCGGAGGATGAACGGGCGCACGCCGCGCGACAGCACGTCCAGCGCCGCGGGATCGCGCCGCGCCGCGGCCACGCCATGCCGCGCGAACGACGAGGACGTCCCGAGCATCCCCGGATTGAGGAAGTCGAACAGGCTCCACAGCTCGCCGAGATGGTTCTCGATCGGCGTGCCGCTCAGCGCCAGGCGGTGTCGCGCGCGCAGGAGCCGCGCCGCCTTCGATCCGGCGGTGTTGGCGTTCTTCACCGCCTGCGCCTCGTCGAGAATCGCGTACTCGAACTCGACGTCCTTCAAGAGCAGCGCGTCGCGGCGCAGCGTGCCGTAGGTGGTGAGCACCAGATGATGCCCTCGAACCTGTTCGACCGATCGATCCGCGCCGCTGAAATCCAGCACTTTCAAGTCTGGCGCGAAGCGGGCGGCCTCGTCGATCCAGTTGAACACGACGGATCGCGGCACGACGACGAGCGACGGCCCTTTGGCTTCACGCGTGGCGCGCAGCCGATCCAGCCAGGCCAGCACCATGACGGTCTTGCCGAGTCCCATGTCGTCCGCCAGGCAGCCGCCGAAGCGGAACCGCCGCAGGAACGTGAACCAGCCGAGCGCGTCACGCTGGTAGTCGCGCAGCTGCCCCACGAACGACGGGGCGGGCTCGAGCGGTTCGAGGCCGCCGCCGAGCGTGGCCAGCTCCTGACGCGCCAGCATGAAGCGCTCGTCGAAGCTGACCGCCGGCTGCGACGCGAGCGCGGCGTCGAGCAGCGCCGCCTGCGACACCTTGAAGCGCACGTGATCGCCCGATTCCTCGCCGGCGCTCACGATGCCGGCGAAGCGCCGCAGCCAATCCTCCGGCACCATCCCTTCGCTGCCGTCGTCCAGCGTGACGGTGGTCTTCCCCTGCCGGGCCGCTTCGAGCAGCCGCGGCAGCGGCGCGGTGAGTCCCCCGCCGAAGTCGACGATGCCGTGCAGCTCGAACCAGTCGATGCCGGATCGCACCTCCGAGCGCATCGACTGCGCCGGGCGGAAGGCGCGTCCCTCGGCCTCCACCCGCCAGCCCTCGGCGGTGAGCACGCGGACGGCGACGGGGAGCTGCGGCGGCGCGATGCTCAGCGCATGCCGCGCGAAGCCGAAATCCCATCGCCGGGTGAACCCGACCTCCGTCAGGCGGCGAAGCGCCCGCTCCTCGAACGCGAGGTCGCGCCGCACCAGCCGCCGCCGCTCGCGATCGAACGTCGTCGTCCCCGCGCCGGGATCGACGCCGACCCCTTCGTAGTCGAACGTCACGGTCGCCAGCAGGCTCGGCGCGCCGCCGCGCTCGTCGGCGCGCACCTGCACGATCGGCATCGGCGAGTGCGCGACCACCTCGAACTGCAGTTCTTCGGGCAGGTCCGCGGGATCGACGCCGGAACGCGCCAGGATGTCGACCAGCTGTCCGGTCGCGCCCGGCGGGATCGAGAGCGGCCCGGTTCCCCGCAGCTGCGCGAGGAGCGTGAAGGCGCCGCGCGCGTCGAGCCGCGCCAGCCGGCCGGCGTGCACCAGATAGCCGCTCGGCAGCACCATCGTCGGCTCGCGAATCAGCAGCCGGTCGGATCCGCGCTCGAGCGCGCCGTCGATCGAGACGCTCTCGTCGCGCGAGAGGTGGCCGACCTCGAGCCGGAAGATCCACGGCGGTCCGTCGTCCCACGTCAGCGGGATCAGTTCGTCGGTCGGCTGGCGCCGGATGCGCAGCACGGCGCGCCCGGACTGCGCGATCAGCGGCAGCACGCGATCGACGAGCGGGCCGGCGAGGCGGAACGACGCCCGTCCGAGATCGCCGACGTAGCCGGATCCATACACGTCGCTCGCGCCGAGCAGCAGCGGGACGATCTCGCGATCGATCGGATCCGGCAGCGTGGCGACGTCGCGGGTCGAGACGCCGGCCGGCTTCGGCTTGCTCCACTTGCCGTTGCTGCGGCGCCGGCGTGACATCAGATCCAGCGCGACGGACGCGCCGGCGAGCGAGGCATTGCGGTCGATCGCATAGATGATCTCGGCGTCATGGAAACGGGGCGGCCGCACGTCCGCCTCGTCGCGCGCGAGCTTCTGCGAGACCTCCTGGAAGAATCGCTCCCATTCCGGCGAGTGGCGCCTGGCGGCCTCGGGACCAGGCATGCCGTCGGGCACCAGCCGCAGCCGCGACAGGTCCTCGGACGGTTTGGTCAGATACCCATTCCTCTCGGCCTCGAGCAGCACCGCCCAGATGTGCTTGCAGATCTCGCCGCGGTCCACGAAGTACTTGCACTCGCAGGATCCGAGAAGCGTCCCTTTCTCGCGCCACAGTTTCACGCGATACGGCCGAGTTCCGCGCACGATGGCATCGACGAGGGACGCGGTCGCGGCATCGGCGTGCACCACCGCGCCGCGGCCGAAGTACTCCAGCCCCTTGGCACGTACGGCGGGAGGTACCTGGCGGGCTACGGCCCGCGAAAGGGACATCTCTTCAGTGTAGCCGCCGGCGGCACGGGTATGGCAAAGTAAGCGGATGCAAACCGGGGCTGGACTGAACATCAAGGGCGAACTGTCGGCGACGGAAGACATCACCATCCACGGCACGTTCGAAGGCACGATCGATCTCCCGAAGCATCGGCTCGTCGCGGCCGAAGGGTCGCGCGTGAACGCATCGGTCACCGCGCTGTCCGTCACGATCGACGGCCGGCTCGAGGGGCACATCACCGCGGAAACCGTCGACATCGGCCCGAAGGCGAACGTGGACGCGAGCCTCATCACCACCAAGCTCGCGCTCGAGGAAGGCGCGACGTTCAACGGTGCGGTGAACACCGAACGGGCGCGCGCCGCCGCCAACATCGCCAAGCACCGCAACGCGAACGCCCCGGCTCCGAGCAAGGAAGCGACGCTCGCCAAGTAGCTGGCACGATTGTTCCAATGACCCCCGCATCACTCAGGGGGTCACTACATGGAACATCGCAACAATACGGGCAGCGGCACGGGCCTCGTCGACAAAGTCAAGGCGAGCGCCACGTCGCAGCTCGGCGCGCAGAAGGATCGCGCGACCGACGGCCTCGGCAGCGTCGCGCAGGCAGTCCGGCAGAGCAGCCGGCAGCTGCGCGACCAGCACCACGACACGATCGCACAGTACATCGAGCAGGCGGCCGATCAGCTCGAACGCTTCACCACCCGCCTCAAGGACCGCAACGTCGGCGATCTCGCGCGTGAAGCGCAGGATCTGGCGCGCCGGCGTCCCGCGATCTTCATCGCCTCGGCGTTTGCCGCCGGCGTGCTCGGCGCGCGTTTCCTGAAAAGCTCGGGCGGCAACGGCCACGCACGGCGCGTGAGCGACGCCGGCCGCGCCTACGGGGACGGCGGCGAGCTGCGTGAAGGCGGCTACGGCGGCTGGGCGACGAACAATCCGCCGGCGTCCACCAACGCGGGACGGCGCTGATGCCTCCGCAAGACAATCGCTCGCTCGGCGACTTGATGGCCGAGCTGTCCGGCGAAACCGCGCGTCTCGTAAGAAAGGAAGTCGAGCTCGCGACGACGGAGATGACGGCGAAGGCGCGCACCGCCGGCGGGCACGCGGCGACCGCCGCGATCGGCGGGGCGCTCGCCCACGCCGGACTGCTCGTGCTGGCCGCCGCGATCGTCATCGCCCTGTCGCAGCTCGGCGTTCCCGCCTGGCTCTCCGCCCTCATCGTCGCGCTCGCCGCGATCGCGATCGGCTACGGACTCGTTGCCAAGGGTGCCAGCGGGCTCCGCAATACCAGCGTCGTCCCGACGCAGGCCATTCAAAGTCTCAAGGAGGATGCGAAATGGACGACACGACAGGGCGCCTAGGCGATCGGCTCGCGCAGGACGAAACCGAGATCCGCACGCAGGAGATTCGCGAAGAGATCGCGCAGACGCGGATGGAGATGTCGGAAACGATCGAGGCGATCGAGGAGCGGCTGAGGCCGTCGAACCTCGTGGCGCAGGCGGGCGAAACGGTACGAAACGCGGCAACCGACAAGGTGAAGAGCATGGCGAATACAGCAGGGCAGGCGGCGGACCGGGTGATGGACACCTCGTTCGCGCAGACGGTGAAGGGGAATCCGATCCCGGTGGCGATGATCGGCGTCGGGGCCGCCTGGCTGCTGATGAACCGCCGCAACGACGGGCGGCGGCACTCGCGGATGCGGCGCTACGGCAGCTATCGCACGGGGACCGGCTACGGAAGCGAGAGCGCCTACGACGCCGGCGAGACCGACTGGGGGCGTGACAACCCCGGCATCGCGGTCGGCACGACCGGCGCGTATGGCGACTACGGGAGCCTGGGCGGCGAGTCGTCGCGCGTGCCCGAGTTCGCCGGCGACATCCGGCCGTACCGGCGCGAACCACAGCGCGCGATGCACCTCGAGCGCGTGATCCGCGACAATCCGCTCGTGGTCGGCGCCGCGGCAGCGCTGGTGGGGATCGCGATCGGCATGTCGCTGCCGGCCAGCGACACGGAGAACCGGCTCATGGGCGAAGCGCGCGACAACGTGGTCGAGCGCGCGCGCGAAGCCGCGGGCGAGGCGGCCGAACGGGTCCAGGACGTCGCCGGCAAGGCGGCTGACGCCGCGATGCAGGTCCGTGACGCGGCGCGGCGCGCAACCGGCACCGAGGGAGATCCCGGGTGGAGCGGCGATCCGAACCGGCGCACCTCGACCTCCGGCTAGGCGCAGCAGGGCCGCAGCCTCTATATTGAGGCTGCGGCCATTCATGGATTCGAGACTCGCTTCCCTTCTCACCCGCCTGCAGACCACCGGCTTCACGGATCTCGCGGGCTCGGAATCGTACACGGTCGTCAGGCTCAGCGAACGTCTGCTGAACGAAGCGGTCGCCGCGTTCGTCGCCTCGTCGACGGTGGTCCGCACCGTCACCCTGCAGCCGCGCGCGTCGAATCAGATCGACGTGCAGCTCAAGCTGGCGAAGCCCTCGTTCCTGCCGGCGTTCAGCATCTCGCTGCACATCGATCAGCAGCCGCAGCTCCCCGAACATCCCGAGCTCGTCCTGCGGATGACCGGCGCCGGCGGATTGCTGCGCCTCGCGGGACCCGCGCTCGAATCGTCGGGGACGCTCCCGCACGGCATCCGACTCGAAGGAGACCGGCTTCGGCTCGACGTGCGCCGGATCCTGCAGCAGCAAGGGCGCGCCGAGCTGCTCGACTACATCGATCAACTGCACGTACTCAGCGAAGAATCACGCCTGGTCCTCGCGGTGCAACTGCGCGTGCGCTGAGCTGCAGCTGCCCTGCCGCTCTCCGCTGGCCGCTGGCCGCTCACCGCTTGACGCTGGGTACCGGCGTTGCACCAGATGAGAGGATGCGCAAGGAACTGTCCCGGCTCGTCGAGATGATTGACGGCCCGACGATCCGCGGACGGTTCGAAGTCAACAAACCTCAGCCGGTGGTCCTGACGGGATCGCCAAGGGCTGGCTGACCGGCACCCAGCCGGATGTCGGCCGGATGTGTAAGGTAGAAAAGGAGGCTGGCGTTGGCAGGTGAACTGAAGAATACGCGCGTCGCCGCGCTGGTGGACAACGGATTCGAACAGGTCGAGCTGACCGAGCCCAGGAAGGCGCTGGAAGCCGCGGGGGCCACCGTGCACGTGGTATCGCCGCAGCAGGGAAAAGTGAAGGGCTGGAACCACACCCAGTGGGGCGACGAGGTCGCGGTGGACGCGCCGCTGGAGAGTGCGTCCGCGGATGGGTATGACGCGCTGCTGCTGCCCGGCGGCGTGATCAATCCCGACCGGCTGCGCATGAACCCGAAAGCGGTGGCGTTCGTGAAGGCGTTCGTCGACAGCGGGCGTCCGATCGCGGCGATCTGCCACGGCCCGTGGACGCTGATCGAAGCCGGCGGCGTCAAGGGCCGGAAGGTCACGTCGTGGCCGTCGCTCCGCTCGGATCTCACGAACGCCGGGGCGCACTGGGTCGATCAGGAGTGCGTGACCGACAACGGGCTCGTCACCTCACGGAAGCCGGACGACATCCCGGCGTTCAACAGGAAGATGATCGAGGAGTTCGGCGAAGGGCGGCACGATCGCGGCAGGAACCGCGAGATGGCCGGCGCGCCGCGCTAGCATCACCGCTTCACGAGCCTCGATTCGAGGTCCGCGAGGGTCGGCGGCGAGGCCAGCGCCTCGCCGTCGATCGCCACAATCACGGGTCGCGGCGGTTTCGCCGCCGCGGCCGCCGCGAGATCGTCCGCCGCGGCGCGGTCGGCGCCATCCCCCGCGAGCGCCTCGCGGAAGAATGATTCGTCCAGCCGCAGCTGGCGCGCCATGGCGACGAAATCATCCGTGCTGCGGCGGTCCGGATTCGCCAGGATCAATTCAGCCATCCCGAGACCGGCGTTCTGCGCCTGCGCCGCGAGTACCGCTCGATCGACCGCGCGCACGGTGCCGGCCGGCGGCGCGATGCGGAACTCGATCGCGGCGACGCCGGGATGACGCTCGACGAACCCGCGGAGCACCACCATGGTGCGCGACGCGGCCGGACTCTCGAGATCGGCGCGCATCGTAATCACGTGCGCCGGCCTGGATTGTGCCGGGGCCGGCGCCTGCGCAGCCAACACCCACGCCAGGATCGCGGTGAAGCCAGTCATTTCCGATCCTCCACCCAGCTGCGGACGACCGATTCGAGCGCCGCCGGATTGTTGAGCACCCCGCCGAGCTGCCACTCCAGGTTTCCGTTGCGCACGCCGATCAGCACCGGGGCGCCGGTCAGCTCCAGCGCCTTCGCCGCGCGGCGCTCGGGATCCGCGTACCACGTCAGCGTCTGCATGTCCGCCGGCAGCGTCTTCTCGATCCACGCCTTCGCGCCGGCATGGCTGCCGGCGACGACGAGCACGACGCGCACCATCAGCTCCGCGCTCTGCCACTTCGGCAGCGCGCGCATCAACGCGTTGCAGGGACGGCATTCGGGCGCCACGTACACCAGCAGCCACTTGGGCTGCACCGACATGACGCTGCTGGCCACTTCCTGGTCCGCCGAATTGCGGACGATGAATTCGGGCACAGGTCGATCCTGCGCCGACGCGGTGGCAGCCGCCATCAGAACCGCCGCCGCCACGATCACTGCTCTCTCGATGAACCGCATGACTGCTCCTGATCTACTGCCCGCCGCCGCCGGGCGGCACCGGGATGATGAAGTTCTTCACTGCCGCCTTCTCGGTGTCCGTCATCCCGGCCAGCGCCTCCGGATCGGTCAGGTTGACGAGTGAGAACGCCTGCGACTGCGCGCCGGGGGTGTCGTTGGGCTGCCGCGCCACGCCGAAGTGCATGATCGCCACTTTGCCGTTGGGCGGCACCATCACGGTCCACTGATACTCCGCGTAGTTGCTCTCGCCCGACTTCGGCGCCCAGGTGAAGACCGTCTTCGCCGCGACCGCGCCGGTCCCGCCGGTCACGTGCGCGACCGCCGGCGCCGTCGGCGTTCGCCCGGCGAAGGTGTCGTCGAGCACGAGATAGGTGTTGCCGGTGTCGCCCGGCGCGACCGCGACCTTCGTGCGTGACGCGTTCGGCCGCAGCGGAGACCACATCTGCACGGTGGCCTTGACCGGCACCGCCAGCGGGTTCTCGAGAATCTCGAGGAACCTGACGAAGGCGCCGCTCTGCGGCACGAACACCTTGCGCGTCTGGAGCAGCGCGTCCTGCGCCAGCGGGCCGAACGTCAGGTTCCGTCCGTCGGCACTCACGCCGGCGATGTCGGCGCAGCAGAAGTAGTCGTCGTTGGTGGACGCTTCATACGTGTAGTCGAACGGCCAGTCCGATGCCGGCACGGCCGCCGGCGCACCCTGCCGCAGCGAGCCCGTCGACGTGACGCTGAACACGAACCCGTTGTCGCCTGCCATCGCATGGTTGAGCGGCACGCCGGTCCCGAGCGTGAGCGTCACCGGCGCCGTCTCCGGCGTCAGCTGCAGGTACCGCACCGCGCCGTGATCGCCGTCCCACGTGGAGGCGGTCAGCTTGATCGGCCCCATCGGCACGCCGGTGAACGTGAACGTGCCGTCCTCGTTCAGGTCGGCCCAGTCCTCGAAGTACGCGCTCGGGCTCGCTCCGCCGAACGCCTCGATCTGCACCGAGGCGGACGAGTACGGGAGTCCGCCCGCATCCACGAGGGTGCCGGTGACCGTCGCGGTCGGCACCGGGTGCAGATTCAGCGTCAGCGTCGCGCCCGCTGCCACCGTCCCCGCCGTGTTCATGAACAGGCGGCCGGTGTCGGTATACGGTGCGGCGTAGACCGCGACGACGCCCGCGGGAACGTTCGCGAACTGGAACCTGCCGTCCGCCGCCGTCTGCGCCCAGCGCGTGAAGGCGAGGGCGTCGGACGACAGCTCGACCAGCTGCTGCGGCATCGGCGCGCCCTTGTCGTCGAACAGCGTGCCCTCCACCGTGCCGGTCGGCGGCAGCACTACCTCGCGCGTGACTGCCGTCGCAATCGCTGCGATCTCGCCCTCCACGGTGGTGCGGATATTCGAGAGCCGGTCCTGTCCGGTCAGCTTGAACGGACCGACGCTCGTGCCGAACACGACGTAGTCGCCGCTGGTCGTCGTGTTGAGCGCCTGGCGCGCGACGCCGTCCGCCCCTTCGATGAACACGTTCGGCCGGTTGGTGGCGCTCAGGTCGGCAAACAGCACGCGTCCCTTCACCACGCTCATCGGCAGGACGACGTCGATGGGAATCGCCGGGTCGAAGCTGGGCACGACGATCGACATCTGCGTCTCGCCGCGGTAGTCGGCGACGATCTTGACGCCGGCCAGCGGAATCCAGGCAGGCCCCGCCGTCACCAGGCCGCTCGCGTTGGTCGTTCCGCCGGCGAGATACGCATCGGCGGTGGTGTAGACCGCCACCGACGCACTCTGCACCGGCGTGGCCGCGTCGCCGCCGAGCACGCGGACCGGGATCGCCACCTTGCGCACGCTCAGCACCAGATCGACTTTCGCGGTGCCGCCTTGCGCGGCAAATGCGGCGTCGCCCTGCGTCCTGACGCCGCCGATGCGCGCCACGACGGCGAACCCGCCGGGCGGCGCCAGGTAATTGGCAATCTGGTACTCGCCAGTCGCCGAGGTCGCGCCGGCGTAGACCTCCGTCGCGTTCGGCTCGAGGAGGTAGATCGCCGCACCGGGGATCGCCTCTCCGCCCGGCGTCGTCACCTTGCCCGACACCGTTCCGAGCACCGCGGGAATGGTCACGTTGACGACCACCGATTGCCCCTCGGCGCCGATCGTGCCGACGGAGGTGCCGGCGAGCGCCGCGTTCCACCGCGATGCCGCCCGGACGCGGAAGCCGCCCTGGCCGAAGATCACGTTCGAGAAGGTGTAGCCGCCGTTCGCGTCCGTCGTCATGTGCGCCACGAACTTGCCGTCGTCGACGTTGAAGATGTCGACCGGCGCGTCGGGGACCGGCGTTGCCTGGTCTGCCGCGTAGACCGTGCCGGTCACGACCCCTCGCGCCGCGGCGAACTGGACCGCCAGGTTGACGATGCCGTCGTCGTCGGCGGGAGTGACGGCGCCCTGCGCTTCGTGGAGCAGGATGCCGGCGCCCGGATCGAAGAACCGGAACGAGAACGCCCCTTCGGGAACGCCGAACAATGTCAGCACGCCGTTGGCGTCGGTCGAGCCGACGAGGCGATAGAACGGCTTCACCGAATCCTTCGCGTAGACGCTGAGCCCGTTCCACTTGGTCCCGTCCGGCCGCGTCGCGGTGACGACGACGCGCGCCGTCGCGGCGCGGACGATCTCTTCATGGTGCGTCTCGCCGTCCGCGGCGAGCGTGAAGATCTGGCCGTCGCGCCGCAGCTCGGAGCTGAGCGGATGGTAGAGCGTCAGGTGCATCGCCTGGCCGAGCGGCACGCCGGTGAACGCGAAGTTCCCCTGGCCGTCGGCGTTGAGCGATTCGATCGCCTGGTCGGGCTGCGCGGTGAACAGGTACACCTGCGCGAATGGCATCGCCTGCCCCTTCGGCGTGCGTGCCACACCCGTCACGGTGCCGGTCGGCGGCAGCGTGATCGCGACGAGGACATTCTGCCCTTCGTCGGTCAGCGTCGCCGTGGCGTAGGCATAGAGGTCGGAGTTCAGCGGGTGAGAGACGCGGATGCCGAACGTCCCGGCGGCGATATCGGCAATCGTCGTGACGCCGTTGCTGTCCGTGGACCCGACCCATTGCCAGTTCTGGGTGTTCGAGGGATCGATCCAGACGAAGGACGTCACCGCCGGCTGCCCGTTCGCCAGTTTGACTGCGATCGTCGCACTGCCGACCGCGACGAGCGTGAAGTCCTGGGTCGTCGTGGCGCCGTTGGCGATCGTGACGCTCGCGGTGCTCGGCCGCTGCGTGCGCGGCTCGATCGCTTGTACCTGGTAGGCGCCGGCAAGGAGGTCGTCCAGCCGGTACCGTCCCTGGTCGTCCGTCGTGGTCCAGCGCGTGAAGGGATTCGGACCGTAGCCCGACACCATGACGCCGCTGGCCGGCGCGCCGCCGCTGCGTGTAATCGTCCCCAGCAGCGTTCCGCTGGCCGGGAAGGTGAGATCCGACTCGATGGTCTGGCCGGCGAGGATGGTGTAGCTGCGTCCAGCCAGCAGCTCGCTGCCGAACTGCCCGTCGGGCGGGAGCAGCATGCTGGTGAGCGTGACCGAACCCGGACGGTAGGTGTCGAACGTGAAGCGTCCGTCCGCGCCGGTCGTGACCGAGCGGCCGAAGTTGTCGGTGACGGCCACGCCGGCCACGGCCGTGCCGGTGCTGCGGCGCAGGATGCCGGTCAGCGACCCGCTCTGGGTCAGCCGGATGTCCGTCGTCGACACCATGTCGTTCTCCGGGAAGGTCCCCGCGGCGGTCGCGGTCACGTTGGTCACGGTGCTGACGCGCAGGGTGTAATCCGCGATCGCCACCGCGATCGGCGCGTTCGGATTGGCGAACGAGCCTGTGAACGAGAACGCGCCGTCGCCGCCCGTCGTCGCCTGGAAGGTCCGCGCGAAGATCGGGTGGGTGCTGGTCAGCCGGACCGAGGCGTTGCCTACCGGTGTGGTGCCGACCGGTCCGTAAACATGACCCTGCACCTTGCCGTCGAGCGCCGGCAGCGGAGGCAGCGTGCTGCCGCCCGCCTGCGGCACGACGAAGTTGCGGATCGTCGCACGGTCCTCGTCCGTCAACCCTTCGATCGCTTCGTCCGGCAACTGAGCCAACCGCTCCACCGATGCCAGGGCCGCGGCGCGGCTGGTCTGCATCACCACGAAGTGCATCACCGAGAACTTCTCGCCCGGCTGCAGCGTGATGCCGCTCCAGCGCCTGGTGAAGCCGGCGAGACCGAACTGCGGCGTGACGAACGAGAGCTGGCCGGGCGCGGCCGCCACACCGGCACCGCCCGCCCATACCGAGGCGACGGCGGGGATCTGGCCGGTGTTGCCAAACGGATCGGCGTCGGGAGAGTCGTCGAAGATCGCCCAGCGGTCGCGCGTCGCCTCGTCGCCGTCCGCGGAGACGATGTTGTCGCCGCTCGAGGTGGTGTGAACGAACGGCGTGCCCCATGTCGAGCGCAGCGCGTCGGCGACGTAGAACTCCAATGTCAACGGCTGCGACGTCGGGTTGTGGAACGTCTCGATGTAGCGCGCGAAGTAGCCGCGCGACGGCACGTAAACCTTCCGGGTGACGGCGAACTGCCCGGCGGTTCCGGTGAACCGGATCTGACGGCTGCCCAGCTCGCGCACGCCGACATTCGGCGCGGTCATCCGCACGATTGCGGAGCCGGTGTTGATCTGCAGCACCGAGGCTTCGCTCGAGAACACGCTCGTGTTGGTGACGCCGGCCTCGCGGTTCAACGTGAACTGGAAGCCGTTGGCGTCGTAGAGCGTCGCCGGCAGATTGATCGTGTTGACGATGAGCGAGAAGTTGATCTTCACGTTCTCGCCGTCGGTCTGGAGCCGCCCTTCGGCGGTGCCGTAGAGGTTGTTGACGGTGTCGTTCACTTCGAGCGTGAACGTCGACGCCGGCACGCCGGTGAACGCATAGTCGCCGCTGCCGTTCGTCTGGGTCCCGAGCTGCCCCTTCACGCCCGAGGCGAGGGTGTAACGCAGGACCACCTGGCGGTTGACTGCCGGCACTCCGGTGGTCAGCGTGACCTTGCCGGTCACCGAGCCGACCGCGATGAGCGTCAGGTTCTGGGTCACGGGAGCGTCGCTCACGGCCACGGCCGCCGACGACTTGATCTGCGTCTGCGGTTCGGCCGCGGTGACGACGTAGCTGCCCGGCGGCACGTCGAGGAAGGCGAACGCACCGCCGGTGCTGGTCACGACGCTGCGGGTGAAGACCGTGCTGTCGGGAATGGTCAGCGAGACCGTCACCCCTGGCGCGCCGACGTTGGACGCGCGCAGCACCGTCCCGCCGATCGAGAACGTCTGCGGCAGCGTGATGTCGAATGGCGTTGTCGCGCCCGCGGCCGCGGTGACCTGCGCCGTGACGGTCAGGTTCGTGCCGCCCTGCGCCACCGGCACCGAGACGGTCAGCGTATAGCTGCCCGCCGGCACGCCGGCGATCCGGTACCGCGCGCCGCCGCCGATGTCGACGAGGAACGGATCGAACGATCCGCCGGAGATGCGGACGGTGCCGCTCTGCACGGCGTCGCCGTTGGCGCGGCGGACGACGCCGGTGATGATGCCGGTGTTGCCGAATACCACGTCGGTGACGCTGATCGCGCTGCCCTCCGGGAACTCCCCGGCGACAGCCGGCGACATGGCGTTCGTGCGCGGGTACTGCGCGCGCAGCGTGTATGGCACCTGCGGGATCAGCCGCTTGCCGGCGTCTGACGTCACGGTCGTGAACGAGAACTGCCCGGCGGCGTCGGCGAGCACACTGAACGTCCGGCGATACAGGACGCTCGAGGATTCGAGGAAGACGCGGGCCCCAGGGGTCGCCGTCGGCGGCGTGTCGCCGTCGAACACGCGGCCGTCGATCGTTCCCGACATCGGCGGCAGCGGCGCGATCGTGCTGTGACCGCCGGCCGGCATGGTGAAGTTCGCGATCTGGCCGATCTCTTCGAGGCTCAAGCCCTGGAGCGCCTCGGGCGGCAGCTGGGCGAGCCGCTCGGCCGCCGCCTGAGCCGCCTCACTCGACGTCTGCTGCACGACGAAGTGCAGCAGCGCGATCGTCTGTCCCGGTTCCACCGTGACACTCGTCCAGCCGTAGACCGCGTCGGCGGGATTGCCGTCGACCACGCCGGCAGCGCCGAGCGGGATGGCGCCTCCCTTTCCGACGACGAACGCGCGGCCCGGAACGACCACCTGGCCGGACACGTTGCGGCCGTCGCGGAAGGCGACCCACGCGTCGGCGTCCGCGCCGGCTGCGAACGTCGAGTCGCCGCTCGAGGTCGCGAACACGATCGGCAGCGTGCCGCCGGCCGGCCGCAGGCGGCTCGAGATCCGCACGTCAACCGTGATGGGCGCGGTGCCCGGATTGGTGAGCAGCTCCAGCTCGCGCGAGAAGTAGCCGTCGCGCGGAACGGCGATCTTCCGCGTCACGACGAGGCCGTGCAGGTTCGCGTCACGAGTGACGAACTCCCGCTGCGCGTCCTCCACGGTGCTGATCGGGTCTCCCTGGAACGCCTGCGCCGCGCCGTTCGCGACGATCTCCAGCACGCTGGCGCCGCCGGCCGACCCGTCGGCCGACCCTGCCGCGCCGAACGCGCTGTTGGTGCCGAGCTGACCGTCGCGCCGGACGACGAACGGATGCGCGTTGCCGTCGAACAGCGTCTGCGGCAGCGTCACCGCGTTGTTGGTCAGGACGATGTCGGCGGTGGCGTCCTGCGCGTGCTGCACGATGGCGCCGGAGGCTTCGCCGAGCAGTTGCTGATCGTAGTCGCCCGACGACACCGTGAACGCGCCGGCTGCGACGTTCTCGAACACGTAGTTGCCGGCCGCATCGGTCGTCGTGCCCGTCACCGTGCCGAAGTCTGGATTCAGACTGCGGAGCGTGACGGCGAACGACTGCGCCGGCCGGCCGTCGCTGAACACGACCTTGCCCTTGACGCGGGCGATTCCGACGAGCGTGAAGTCGCGCGTCAGCACCTGGCCGTTGCTCTGGATCTCCAGCGGCGTCCTGGAGATGGCGCGCAGACGCGAGCTGCTGTCATGGACCTGGAGCGTGTAGGCTCCCTTCGGCAGCAGATCGGCCTTGTAGACGCCGTCCGGACCGATCGGCACCGAGCGATAGAGCTCGAGCCGCACGGAGCCGCCGGTCACCGGCGTCTGTCCATCCGGTTCGTAGACCGTCCCGGTGATCTGTCCCGTCGGTTCGAGGGAGACGGTCACCTCGACGAGCGCGCCCGGTGCCACCGTCACTGAGGTGATGCCGCCCAGCGCGCCGGAGGTCGCCCTCACGGTCGCGACACCGGCGAGCACGTGCTCGATCAGCGCCGTCCCGTTGCCGTCGGCCGTGGCCAGAATGGTGTCGGCGAACCCGCCGCCGGACAGCTGCGCCTCGATGAACGCGTTGGGCACCACCGCGCCATTCGCGTCGCGCACCGTCACGAGCAGCCGGCCCTGCGGCATCAGCGTGACGTTCGCGGCGACGTCCTGACCGTTGAGTGCGATGGTCGCGCCGGCGGAGCCGACCGCGCGTGTGCCCGGCTCGCTGACGCGGATCGTGTAGTTGCCGAGCGGCAGGATGTCGAACCGGTACTGTCCGGTCTCGTTGGTCGTGGTGAGACGACCGGCCGCCGACACCTGCGCGCCGGCAACGGTCGTGGATCCGCCGGCGCGGAAGACGGTGCCGTGGATCGCGCCGAAGCTGGCGATCACGACGTCGCGGCTGAGCGCCTGCTGGTGCGACACGATGCTGCCGGCGATGCTGCCGGCCTGACCGGTGCCCTGATCGCGCGCTTCGAGCGAGAAGCTGCCGACCGGGACGTGATCGAACGTGAACGTGCCGGCGGCGCCGGCATTGACGACGACCGGCGGGTTCGCGCCGAACACGTCCCACGTCCGCAGCGTCAGCGCCGCGTTCGGCACCGCCGCGCCGGCGCCGTTCTTCACCGTCACGGTCAGCGTGCCGTGGCCGAGATAGACGATCGGCAGCGTCACATCCTGGCCGCTCTCGACCAGGGTCAGCGCCGCGCTGCCGCGGTTGCCGTCCGTGGCCGCCGCCCGGACGGTGTAGTCGCCGAGTGTGACGAGCGGGAACGCGTAGCGGCTCTGCGCGTCGGTGAACACCGTCGCCAGCGTGCCGTTCGACTCGAGGATGTCGACCTGAACGTTCGCGCCGGCGGGCGTGGTGCCGTCGGCCTGGAACACCGTGCCCTCGACCGCGGCGGCCGGAATCAACACCACCGAGAGGTTGATCGATCCGTCCTTCGCGTTCATCGTGCCGGTGGTGTAGCCGCGCAGGCGCGTCACGGGATCGAGCGCCTTCACCGCGACGTTCGGTCCGGGGATCCCCTCGGCCGTGTAGGTGCCGTCGGCGGCGCTGGTGGCGCTCTTGGAGACGCCGCCGCCGCTGACGGTCAGCTGCGCGCCGGCGACGGGGTTCAGGCGCGAGTCGAGCACGGTGCCGGTGACGTTGCCGCCGCTCACCGTGACGGTCATGCTCGCCCGTTCCGCCGATTGATACAGCGCGCGAAGGGTGGTCGTCCCACCGGCAAGGCCAGTCAGCTCGAACGTCCGGCTGGTCTCTCCCGCGGCAAAGGTGATGAACGGCGGCGCGGCCGCGAGCGCCGGATCGTCGATCGACAGATCGATCCGCACGCCGCTTGCCGGCGCGGGCTGCCCGAGTTGCGCCGTCACCGCAGCGGTCCTGCCGGCCTTCACGATCTGCGACGGCGGCAGCGTCAGCGTGACCGTCGACACGGCGGTGAGTGTCAGCGTCGCCGGCGCGCTGACGTTGCCGCTGAGATCGATCGCCGTGGCGGTGAGCTGAATCTGCGCCCCGATCGCGATCGTCCCGGGGACGTTCAGCTCGAACGTGCGGCTGGCGCTGCCTGCCGGCGGCGTGACCTGTTTCGCGTCGTTGAACGTCATCGCGCCGGCGCCCGACAGGCGCAGCTCGGCGAGGAGACCCTCGTCTTCGCCGTCGACGACGATCGTGACCGTCTGTCCCGGAGCCACCGCCTGGCTGCCCGTCGACGTGTGCAGCGCCGCCGTCGGCGCGAGCGTGTCGGCGACCGGCAGAATGACCCTGGCGGCGGTCCCGACGTTGCCGGCGCGATCCGTCGCGAGGGCGTCGAGCGTCAGCGTCTGCCCCGGCTTCGCCGTGGCGGGCACCGTCACGGTGAAGCTGGTGACGACGGCGTTCTGCGGCGGCGCGATCGTCCGCGAATCCGTGCGCACGACGAGGCCACCGGCCACGAACGTCACGTTGGCGATGCCGCCGAGATCGTCGGCGGTGACCAGCACCGTAGTGGACTGCCCCGGCCGCAGCGTGGCGCCGGTCGTCGCACCCGTGATCTGCACCACCGGCTGAACCGAGTCGATCACCACGACCTCGACCGGGGCCGCCTGCACGACGTGCCCCTTGGTGTCGATGGCCGACGCCTGCACCGCGATGGCCGCGCCAGGAGCCGCCGTCGCGGGCACGTGGAACGCGAAGGTCTCGGCCTTCTCCGTCACCGCCGGCGTGTAGAACTTCGTGAGCGCGTCGACGGGATTGCCCGTCGCGGCGCGATAGCCGAGCTGCTTGACGCCGACGTCATCACTCGCCTGGACCGCGACGGTGATCAGGTCGCCATTCTTCGCGGCCAGCGTCCCCGTGGGAGTGGTGACGGCCAGCGCGATCGCCGGCGGCTGATCCGCGACGATCGTGAACTGGACGGTGCGCGGCACGACGCCGCGGTTCCCCGACGTGTCGGTGGGGATCGCGGTGACGCTCACCGACGCGCCGGGAGCGCCCAGTTCGGGAGTCGCCTGGAACGCGAACTCGAAGGGCGTGCCCCGATCCGTCCCCGACAGAACGCCGTTGACATAGAAGTCGACGAAGAGGACGTCGCTGGCGGGCGACGGCGTCGCGAGGACCCGGCCGATGCCCCCTTCGATGACCTGGCCGTTGTTGGCGGCCACGAGGTCGGCGAGCGTCGGCGGAATGCGGCTGGTCGTCTTGAACGCATAGGTCAGCGCCGCGGCCTGCTCGAGTCCAGCGAGATCCGTCGCCTTCTTCACTGCCACTTGGTACGTCGCGTCTTCGGCGAGGGGCACGTTCGGCGTGAACACGAGGACGGTGTTGCCGAACAGGAATGCCGTCTGCCCGGCGATGGCGCCGGCGGGACCGCTCACCGCGATCGGGGCGCCGGCGAACTTCGCGGTGTCGATCGCCTCGGAGAACCTGATGCGGATCGGCGTGTAGATGGACACGCCGCTCGCCGACACCGCGGGACTGGACGCGGCCACTGTCGGCCGCGTCACGTCGACGGTCGTGAACGACGCCGCATGAGGCGCCGGCATCGTCTTCTGCACGCGGTCCTTGACGTTGCTGACACGTACCGTGTAGACGGTCTCGTCCTTCAGATCGGCGAGCGGATTGACGACCACGACCGTGTCGTTGGTGGTCACGTCGCGCGTCGCGAGCACCGGTCCGTCCGGACCGAGCAGCACCACCGTGTCGGCGTTGACGGTGCCCGGCTGAATCGGCTCGGTGAACGTGATGGTCACGTTCGAGCCCAGCGCGACGCCGCGCGAGCCGGCCCCCGGAACCAGCGACGCGACCTGCGGCGGCGCTTCGTCGAGCACCACGTCGCCGATGGCAAGCGGACCAACGATGGTGCCTTGGCGGCTGGCGACGCCGGGACCGATCGGATCCGTGACCGCGAGCCGGTACGGCCCGAACGGCGCCGCCGGGAACTCGAACGTGCCGTCCGGCCCGGTCTCGCGATAGAGACGGCGCTCGCCGGCGCCGCTCGGGCTCAGAATCAGCTCGGCAACCGCGCCGTGCGCGGGCTGGCCGGCGGACGTCAGCACGCGGCCGGTGACGATGGCCGTGGGCTCGAGAACGATGTGGAGCGTCTTGTGCTCGCCGGGATTCAACGAGCCGCCGGCAACCCCTTTCAATCCAGTGCCGGCGTCGATTGCCGTCACCGTGAACGTGCGCCCCGGAATGTTCGGGAAGGTGAATCCACCGGATCCGTCCGTCGACTGATGGCATTCCTTCGCGCAGCCGCTCGTCGGGTAGGCGCTCAAGGAGACCTGCACGTTGGCGGCGGGCGATCCGTCGGCCCGCACCACCTGCCCGCTCACCTGCGCAAGGCCGCTCATCACCACCGTCACCGCCGCCACGTCGCCGTCGAACGCGATTTCCCCCACCGCGCTGCCGCTGTCGCCCGACGCCTGTGCCCTGGCCACGACGCTGAAACGTCCGAGCGCGACGTCGTTCACGACGAAGGTGCCGTCCGCACCGGCCGTGAGCTGCAGCATGTTGCCCTCGCCGCAGCGGTTCGGAAGACAGAACTCGAGTGCGGCGTTGGCCGCCGGTACGCCCGCCGCGCTCACCACCGTGCCGGTGATGCCGCCCGTCAGCGGCCGCACGATGTCGACGAGCACGGGAACGTCCACGACCTGCCCTTCCCGCTCGATCGCGCCGCGCGCCGTCCCGGCGGCCGCGACGTCGCGGTTCGCCGCGGCGACGGTGAAGGTGCCGCGCGATGCGCCCGGGAACGAATAGGCGCCGTCGACGCCCGTCGTGGTCTGCAGCTGCGGCAGGCTGAGCCCGGAGGCGGACTGCTGCGTCAGCGAAACCGTCCAGCCCTTGAGCGGATCGAGCGTGGCCTGGTGCAGCACCTGCCCCTTGACCATGCCGATCGCCGCCTCGACGACGTTGATCGTGACCTGCTGGCCGTCGGCGTCGACGCGTCCTGACGCGCTCCCCCGGCGCCCCGTGCGGGCCTCGAAGATTTCCACCATCACCGGCCCCACCGGCACGGTCCCGACGCTGTACTGCCCATCGGCGCCGGTCACGCTGTAGGCCAGCGGCCCCTGCGCCCCGCTGACGATCACTTCCGCGTTCGCCACCGGCGTGTAGCCGTTCGGCGCGAACACCTTTCCCGCGACCGTGCCCGCGGCGTCGAACAGGAACACTTTCACGAGCACCTGCTCGCCATCCGCGGCAACTCTCCCGCGCGCGCGTCCGGAGAAGCCGTTCGCCGGATTGGTGGCCTTGATGACGAAGCCCCCTTCCGCCAGCGCGTCGCCGCCCGCCAGCAGCACCGTGCCGGTGTTGTCCGCGGTGAAGGTGAGCCGCTTCTGTGGATAGCCGAGCTGCTCGATCTCGACGTGCGCCCCCGGAATCGGCGAGGTGCCGTTGCTGCCCAGCACCTTCACGGTCACTTCGCCGACGCCGAACAGCCGCACCGAGAGGTTCGCGATCTCGCCTGGCTTCACGTTCCCCTGGATGGTGCCGACCCTGCCGGACGCCGGATCCTCGACCGTCAACGTGAAGGTGCCGGCGTTCACCACCGGCAGCCAGAAGCGCCCCTGCGCATCGGTGACGACGGTCTCCTCCTGGATGCCCTGTGGAATGGACTCGCAGGTCTCCTCGCCGCCGCCCGCGCTGCAAATCACCTTGAACGCGTTCGACTTGTACTTGACCACGACGTTCGCGCCGGCCGGCTGCACGCCGTTGGGCAGCAGCACGACACCCTTGATCTGTGACGTGGCCTGCAGCTTCAGATCGAGCGTCACCGCGGCGTTCGGCGCCGGGATGATGGTGTCGGCGGCGACCGGGTCCGGACTGAACTGCCCGATCGCGCTGACCGTCACCGGCCCGACCAGCAGGTTGGTGAAGGTGAACGCGCCGGTCGTGAAGTCGGTGTCCACGACGCGGAAGTAGTTCACGCGCTGGAATTCCACGCCGACCTTGCCGCCGGCAATCACGACCTGATCGCCGGAGACGGCGACGCGCGCCTTCAGCGGCGTCACGCCGTCGTCATCCAGCACCTTGCCGGTGATCCTGCCGCCGGCGCCGCGGAAGCGGATCGCCGTGCGGAGCGTCTGCCCCTGGAACTTGATCGTCGCCGGGACGATGTTGCCGTCGGCGAAGCCGGCGCTGAACGCCGACACGGAGTACGTGCCGGCGGGGATCGACGGAATGCTGAAGCCGCCGCTCGCGGTCGTCTTCGCGGTCCCCACCACCGCGATGCCGCCGCTGTCGCGCTTGAACACGTACACGTCCACGTTCGCCACCGGCGTGACGCCGTCGGCCTGCACGACGACGCCGGCCACCGAGCCGACGGGCGCCAGCGCGATCGTCGCGTTCACCACCTGTCCGGCCCGCACGATGTCGACGAACGTCTCGCCGCGCGAGCCGAGCGCGTCGCTCACCGCGACGATCAGCGCGCGTCCGACGGGCACGTCGGTCAGCGTGAACGTCCCATCGGGCCCCGTCGTCGTCAGGCTGAGCCCGCCGCCGACGCGGGCGCCGGCGACCGGGTTCTGTGCCGCGTCGAGCACGATGCCCTGCACCGTCCCGAGGCCGCTCGCGAGCAGGACGTTGGCCTCGAGGACGCCGTCCGCCGCGAGCACGACGCGCGCCTGTCCCTCGGCGAACGCGCCCTGATCGAAGGTGTGAATCCGGAGCTCTCCGGCGGTCAGCTTCGGGAAGGCGAAGCCTCCCTGGCCGTCCGACGTCATCATCGCGATGGCGCATTCGGGCGGCGCGGGCGTTCCCGGACAGGCCACGCCGGGTTGACTGAGGTGCTGGTAATAGACGATGACCGGCACGCCGGCGACCGGCGTGAGCCCGTTCGCCCGCAGCACGTGGCCCGACAAGGCGCCGAACTTGACGGTGACGTCGCGCCTCGCGACGTCGAGGAGCGTGATGTCGCGGGTTACCGTCATCGACGCGCCGGGCATGTACTCGCTGAACGAAAACTCGGCGTGGGCGGCGACGTTGACGGTCTCGACGAAGAAATTGCCGACAGGCACGCCGGGAATCGTGAACCGGCCGGCCGCGTCGGTGGTGGCGCCGTACTGGGACCCGTCCGTCAGGCTCGAGACGCGGACCGCGGTGCCGGCGAGCGGACGTCCACGCTCGTCGAACGTCGTTCCGGTGAACGTGCCGCGCCCGAGGAACACGATGTCGACGTTCAGCTGCTGGCCGTCGCGCTGCACGTTGAACCGCACGTTGCGCAGCTCGCCGGTCTCGAGGTTGACGGCGAGGATGCGCTCCGGCAGCCTGGTGACGTAGTCGAACTGGTACCTGCCGCTCGCGTCGGCCGACTTCGAGCTGATTCCCACCCACCGCGGCTCGACGTCGCACGCCAGCAGCGCGAACAGCCGGACGTTGGCGAACGGCACGGGCGTTCCGTCGGCATTCAGCACGCGGCCCGACACCAGGCCGGCGTCGATGCCGACGGTCGCCTGCATCGCTCCGCTCCACGGGAGCATCTCGTTGCCGCGCAGGTCTTTCACATTGGAGATCGTGATCGTGCGCGTGACGAAGGGCCCGAATGGATCGCGCAGCGCGAGGAACGCGATGCGGCGGCCCGGCTGCAGCGCGACGCCGACCACGCGGTTGCCGTCCACGGCGTAGTTGGTGATGTCGGCCGAGGCGAGACGATCCTGGACGCTTGCGGCCGTCACTTCCTCGGAGAACAGCACGGCGACGACGCGGCCCGCAGGTATTCCGGGATCCTCGAGATCGCAGCGCAGCACGTCTGCCTGCGCCTGCTGGATGACCGCCAGCACGGTGGGACCCGGATCGGCGACCGGGGTCGCGGTGGTGGTGGAGACGATCTCGCCGCCGGTGTCGGCGAACGTGAAGATGAAGGGGTCGCCCGTCGTACCGATCGTCGCCGGACGCTGCGGGAACGCCAGCATCGGCGTCGTCACCTGGCGGAGGCTGCCGCCCGCCGCCGGCGACACCACGCTGACGGTGTAGCCGGCGCTGCCGGGAGCGCCGGCGCCGGCAGCGGCGGCGATCTGGAACGTGCCGGGCTCCGGCGCCGCGACGATCAGCAGGCGCGCGATCGTCGCGCCCGAGGCGTTGGTGAAGTCGACGACGTCGCTGAAGGGGATCTCCTTCAGGATCTTGCCGTCCGCGGCCGCGGCGCCCAGGCGGCGGTTCTGCGCGTCGGTGACGCTGAAGCGCGCGGGCAGCGGCTGGCCGTTGCCGGACACGAGGATGGAGACGTGACCCGGACGGTAGGTCCACGCCTGCGCGAGGTCGTAGTGGAACTGCTGCGTGCCCTTCGACGCGAGCGACGGGGCGACGGCGCGGCCCACCGCGGCGGCGAACTGGTCGCCGCGGATCGATCTGCGCCGCAGCTCGTCGAAGCCCTCGAAGTTGTCGCGCTCGAACGCCTGATCGGACGGCTTGGGATACAGGGACGCGAGCCGCGAGACGTCGCTGCCCATGAAATCCATCAGCAACTGGGATGCGCTCGTCGGCAGCGGCTCGCCGATCGAGACGCGGAGGCCGGCTTCGGCGACCTGAATCGCGCGATCGATGACGATCTTCTTCGAGAAGCGGCGCACGTCGGACGGCAGCGCCGCCGCCGGCGCGGTCGCGACCGCGTGCGCCTTGCCGAGCAGCCCGAGCGCCGCCTGCTTCAGATCGTCCGGATTGTCGCCGGGCAGGCGCAGCCCGTTGGCCTCCTTCGGGAGCACCAGCGAATCCGGCGACAGCGGGACACCCAGCTCGCCGACTGCCGCTTTCAGCGAGAACCGGCCGGCGACGTTGTCGCCCGAGTCCAGCGTCGCCGCGGTCACCTTGCCGCTCCTCTTTGCGATCAGATTGAACGTGAGCGTCGCCGAATCGCCGGGCGCGATCGTCTCGACGGTTCTCGACGCATCCCCCACGACCGTCGCACCGCTGATGTTGCGGGGATAGAGGTTGACGCTCACCAAGTTCGCCGGCGCGGCCGACGTGTTCGAGACGGTGACGTCGAGCGTGTAGGGCTCGCCGGCCGTGACGACGTCCGGATGCGTGAACGTCAGCGTGAAGTTCGGGTTCCGCACCAGCACCGCACCGGCGGCGCGCCCGGTGATGCTGACCGGGCCGACCGGCAGGCCGTTCAGGGTTCCGGTGATGTGCATCTCGACGACGTGGCTGCCCTCGCGCCGGCCCTCGACGAGGTACTCGGCGTTGCCGCTCTCGCCCGGACCGAGGCTTGGGATGTCATCGGCGGTGCCCACCTTGCCGTCGGCTCCCGGCTGCGCGATGGCTTGAATCCGCGGCGATTCGCCATATGCCGTCTTCGCCATCGCCAGCGGCGCGTATGGGCTGTTCGCCGCGCCGTTGCTGTCGGGCGGCAGGACGATCTCCGCTTTCAGGTTCGTGACCACGAGGTTCGAGCCCGACGGCGCGACGTTGCCGACCATCAGCAGAACGCTGAAGTACTGATTCAGGAACCCGATGTCGCCCGGGATCACCACCACGCCTGGAATCGGCGGGACGACGAAGTTCTGCCCGCTGAGGGTCGGGACCTTCAGCGTGAATCCCACGACGCTGAGATTGGGGATCTGCCGCTGCAGCTTCAGCGTGTCGGGAATGATGGTGGCCAGCGTCG
This sequence comes from Vicinamibacterales bacterium, assembly GCA_035699745.1. Lineage (NCBI taxonomy): Bacteria > Pseudomonadati > Acidobacteriota > Vicinamibacteria > Vicinamibacterales > Vicinamibacterales bacterium. The sequence continues at coordinate 91,564 of DASSPH010000005.1, read as the reverse complement.
GCAGCGACGCGCCGGCGATCGTGGGAATCGTCGTCGTGGACGAGCCGCTGTCGGTGACGGGGTCGAGCCGCGGCAGCACCACCGGGAAGTTGAGCTGGATGGGCTGATCGGCGATCGCGAACGCCGCCGAGAAGTTGTAGGCCTGGAAGTTCGACGGATCGAACACGATGCCCGCGGCGCGGACTTCGGCGGCGGTCAGCGCCTTTGCCGTCACCTGGGTGACGAGCAGTTTCTCGATGACGTCGATGGTGACGTGTCCCGGCGTCGCGCGGAGCAGCACCTCACCGCCGCTGATCAGCCGGATGTTCTCGAGCAGGTGAGCGCCGGCGACCGTCAGCGGCGGAATATTGAACGGCGTGTTCGGCTTGACGCGCAGCTCGAGCGGCGCCTGCAGGCTCGGCCCGCGCAGCGTGGCGACGACTTCCGCGTCGGGCGCGAAGGGGGGCAGGCCCGCGGGCAGCGTCGGCGCCTGCAGGAAGGTGCTGACGATCGTCGCGATGTTCCTCGGGATCGTCTGATACCCCGGTTCGACCTTCAGGCCGATGCCATACAGCGTGATGTCCTCGCGGCCGAGGACGCGCTGCGGCGCGGAGCCCTGGGCGTGCAGCGCCGCGCCGCTCGCCAGCATCACCACGATCGGGAGCGACGCCGCGAGGATCCGAAGCGAACGGCAGGTGAGGCGCGTCACAGGCCACCTCCCGCCGCCGGCGCCGCGAGGAGTGTTTCGCCGAACGCCGTACCCTTCGTCGAATAGATGATCGCCCGCGCCGGCGCGTAGGCGCCGAACGGGCTGTTGAACTCGATCTCGAACGTGGCGGCGCCGTTGGTCACCTGCACCTGAATGCCTTCCGTCGACGGATCCGCGTCGGCCGTCAGAATCGTTCCGTATTGCACGAGGGCCGAGCCGTCCTGCGGCGCGCTGCGCACCGTGTACATCGTCCCGTTCGGCACGGCGGCGCCGTTGTTCTGCACGAAGCCGGACGCGGTCACGGTGAACCGCCGCTTGCCCGATTCCTGGCCGCCGATCAGCCCGCCGCCGCTGGCCGCGAGCGTGACCGCGCGGGCCGGCATCGCGGCGCCGATGGTGTAGAGCCGGAACTTCGTCACCGTCGTGGTGACGGTGTTCGCCGCGGTGTCGACGGTGCCGCCGATGTGATCCCAGTCGCCGGTCTCGCTGTTCCACGCGTAGATCGCGAACGTGGATTCGTCGAGGCCGGCGACGTCCTGATCGTGATAGTCGATGACCAGCGAGGTCGGGCCGCCCAGATCGAGCCCGTCCGGCGCGAACTGGTGGAAGCCGCCGATCCCGTAATGCGGCGCGTCAGCGGCGCCGGCGCTGTCGGCCGGCATGTAGCGGTAGTCCTTCGCCGGGACCGTGGCCGGGGTGAAGCGCCACGACAGCAGCCGCACGTCCGTGCCATCCGGCAGTCGGGTGCTGTCGATCATCATCGTCGCGGTGAACTGCGACTGCAGCTTCACGAACTGCTCGGCGCCGCGAACGATCCGCGCCTGCACGTCCGAGAAGTCGGTCGCGAAGCTGGTGAGCAGCGCCTTCCACGTCTGCCGGATGGTGTCCCACAGGCCGAAGTCCGCCGGCGCCGGTTCGGTGTCGCCATACGACTCGAGCGGAATGTTGCGGCCGCGGAAGCGGATGCCCTTCTCCCTGGTCCAGCCGACCTTGCTCTCGCTCTTGAAGTCGATGCCGAACCCGAGCTTCAGGCCGAGCGCTTCCCCTTCGAGGCCGAACGGCACGGTGAAGCCGCTGCCCTTCTCCCTGGAGACGGTGTAGGGGATCGGCGTGTCGTAGAAGACCTGCGAGAACGTGCCGAGTTCCTGGTTGAGCAGCGTCGGCGTCAGCCCGAGACGCTGGTTCGCCATGTTGGTGCGCGCGCTCGCCTTGTGGATGGTGTCGAGATTGGCGAGGTTTTCGATCGCCTTGTCGACCAGTTCCGGCGTCTCGAGCGAGTAGCTGTAGCTGCCGGTGAAGCCGTTGCCGAGATTCGTCTCGGCGCCCGCCAGGTCCCGCTTCCAGCCCCAGCGCTTCGGACCCGAGTAGCCGATCGAGATGCTGTTCGGCTTCAGCCCGTCGCGCAGCTTGCTCAGGTCGGTGGTGAACGCGACGCTGTAGCTGGTGTTGCCGGAGAACGAGGTGTTGACGTCGAGCGACTTCTTGAAGAACGAAACCTCGGCCTCGCCCGCCTTGTCCTTCTCCCCTTCCTCTTCCGGACGGTCCTGCGGCATCAGGCTCAGGCCCGCCGAGAAGTCGATGCCTCCTTTGAGCGTGTAGCTCTCCGTGGTGGACTTGACGGTGAGCGCACCGGCGTCGCTGAGCGCATAGCCGAACGCGTTCTTCGCGCCGATGCTGAAGCCGTTCGCCGCCGAGACGCCGAAGTCGACGCCGATCTCCTTGTCGGCATCGCCGAAGCCCGGTGCCGGCCGTCCGAAATTGAGCTTCACCCCCGCCGACTCGTTCGCCTCGTGGCCGAACTCGGTCGAAGTCGAGGTGACGTACCTGGTCAGGTCGGCGCACGGCCGCGTCCGCGCCAGGTCGATCAGCTTGGTGAAGATCGGATGGACCTGGAACATGCCCGACAGCGTCAGGTTGGCGATCGCGCAGCTCTTGTCTTCGTCCAGCGGATACGGGAACGACAGCTTGACGCCCTTGCCGGCGTAGGCGCGATCCGACGTGCCGACCTTCGCTCCGCCGCTCACCTGGCCGACGCCCAGCCCCGCCTTCAGCTTGAACAGGCTGAACTCGACGCCGAACTTGCCGCTGGTCTGGAAGCTCTGGCTGATCGAGAGCGACGTGTCGCCGGCCGTGCCGTTGACCTCCTTCTCGATCTCCGTGCCGGCTTCGACGCCCCCTTCGACACTGAACATCAGGCCGGCCGAGCCCTTGATCTCCGTGCCGCGCGAATACGCCAGCGTGTAGTCCCGCGGCTTCACCGTCAGCGTGAACTTCTCCGGCACCGTGCAGGCCGGCGCCACGCCGTTCACCGACGTGATGGTGACGTCGTACTCCGCGCCGACGATCAGCGAGAGCCAGCTCGAATCCGGCGTCAGCTTGAGGCCGGTCTCGGCGCCGGTCTGGATCTCGCCCAGCGTCCCGGTCGTGAAGGTGAAGGATCGCCGCTGGAACGTCGAGCCGAACGTCCCGGCAACCTCCGCCGCCACGGTGGCGTTGGCGATCGGCGCGCCGGTCCGCTTGTTGACGATGCGGTAATAGCGATACGCCGAGCCGCCCATCTGCACCTCGGAGGTCTCCGGGTTGTAGGGCAGCGGCACGATCGCGTAGTTCTCGCAGCCGACGACGACGCGCGTCGTCGAGCCCTCGATGACGCCGCTCGACGGCGTGTAGACGGTGGCCGCGCCGTCGATGATCAGCCCCTTGCTCGGTGCGGTGAAGGTGACGACCTTGCTCGCCGACTGGCCGGCGCCGATCAGGCCGAGGTTGTAGCACTGGTTCGTGATGTTGCTGCACACCACGACGTCCTGCGCCGGCTCGGACGACAGGTTCTGCGCCGTCAGCGTGATGGTCAGCGTCTCGCCGAACGCGACCGTCGCGTCGCCGCCGAGCGGCGCGCCGTCGAGCGTGACGACCTGCGACATCGACAGCTCGGCTCCGGCGAGGCACGCGGCATCGGGGTCGAGCAGGCTGCCGCCCGGCAGCGGCACATGCGGCCTCGCCGGCGTCGCCGGACCCTGCGGCTGCAGCCGATCGACGACGTAGTAGAAGAAGCCGCCGAGGTTGTTCTGGCGGTTCGACTCCTTCACCGACTTGTCGGGCAGGTCGATGACGAACGACACGCCGTGCGCCTGATTGAAGCCCGCGGTCTGATCGACCTTGAGGCTGAACACCGGGACCGCCTGGCCGTTCGCGAGCACCAGCGAACCGTCGCTGTTCCGCTCCCACGAAATCGTCCGGTCGTCGCCGCCGGGCACGTCCTGCCGGATCTCCTTTTCCAGGCTGCCGCTGCCGGGCGCATCCGACTTGTACATCCCGATGCGGACGTTCTGGCCCGCCCTGAAGCCGCGGTTGTAGACGCGCGGCGACAGCGCCAGCTTCGCCGACGTGAGCGCCTTCTGAACGTTCAGCTGCGCCTGCGAGAGATTCGCCGTGCGCTGGGCCGAGTCGGGATCGCCCGCGATGGTCTGGTTGTAGACCGGCAGCGTCTCGGTCTTGCCGCGCGCGATGAACTGCGCGACCGTAGCCGCAAACGCGTCGGCCTGGCCGTCGGTGACGATGCGCTCGAGATCCGCCTTGACCTTGTAGAACCGGGCGATCTGGTTGACGACCTCGTCACGGCTGAACAGCGGGACCGGGGTGCTGCCGCGCAGCGTCCGCGCCGCGGCCGACGCGATGTACTCCTCGAACGAGGTGCAGGGCTTCTCCTTCCAGTTGTCCGGGTAGACGATCGTCGCCACCACGGCCAGGCAGGCGTTCCGCGAATAACCGTCGCGAGTCACGTCGAGCAGGATCCTGTTCGCCTGCGGGCTGGCGACCATGCGCGCCATCGCCGCGCGGATGCCGGCCTTGCCGGCGTCGTGCATCTGCTTCACGAACAGGTCGTGGAACCCGGAGTCCTGATTCGACGCGCCGACGACGCGCACGAACGCCTTGGACTTGGCGAGCGCGTATTCCTGCAGGTTCGACCACTCGTAGCCCTCGAGCGCCGGGATGCCGGTCACCCGCTTCAGATCGTTGAGGATCAGATCCAGGCTTCGCCCCTCCAGCGTGAAGCCGGGGACGCCGGTGACGTACGCCCCTTCGAGCAGCCATTTCAGGAGCAGCGACCGACGCCCGAGCCCCATGTCGCCGACGGCATCGCTGCCGCCCGAAGATGGCGGCTTCACGTCGAACCGGGCGGTCTCGAACAGTTCCCGGGCGACCGGGAAGAAGGTGATGTCTTCGAAGGCGATTCTCGACCCGTCTCCGACCGCGATCGGGCGCGGCTCGCTGGTCCGCGGATCGATGAAGACGTCGGTGAGCGCCTTGACGGTGCACGCGCCGGCCGCCGCGTGCGCGGCCGGGATGAAGACCTCGAAATCGTGATCGCTGACGCCGGGCTGATAGTTCGAGCCGCAGTCGCCGCGCCACAGGCAGGCGCCGCTGCCCTGCTCGATCATCGAGATCGCCTGGACCGGCAGCGCGCAGTCCGCCGCCGCCTTCGCCAGGCCGGCGGCGATGCCCGTCTGCAGCGCCTCCTTCTCCTTCGCGAGCAGGCTGGTGCGGTCGCCGCGAGGCCGTTCGGCGACGGGCACGCGCGTGAAGTCGATCCCCAGATCGCAGCAGTTGTCGTAAATCGCCAGGATGTCGAGGCGCCCCGGCCCGGCGCTCGCGCTCGGCGAATCGTCCGGGTAGGTCGGGATGTACGCCAGGCCGCGCTCGTGGTCGACGCGGAAGCCGTTCATCGTCTGCGGATACCGGCGCGTGTAGACGACGCGGTCGTCCCAGCCGTCGCTGTCGGCGTCGATCGGCGCCGCCAGCGGCTTCGAGACGTCGATGATGAAGAAGCCGTCGCCGGGACCGGCGGCGTTGTCGAGCGTGCCGCCGGCGAACAGCCGGCGCTTCACGGGATCGAAATCGAGATCCCGCACCGTGCCCTTCATCAGGATCTGGCCGATCACGGCCGGCGCGGTGCGGTGCGTGAGATCGACGATCTGAATCGATCGCGTCCCGGCGACGAACAGCAGATCGCGCTGCTCTGCCGGCGTGATGATGCCGTCCTCGTCGTCATCGCTCCCGTACGCCGGCGCGAAGAGCAGGCGGCGCGGCGCGTCGCTCAGATCGACCGAGGCAAGCGGCGCCAGGTTCGGATCGAGGATGTCGATCCGCTGCGCGGAGCGTTCGGCGGCGACGAGACGGTCCTCGACGCTGATGACGTCCCAGTAGTCGCCCGGGTAGATGCCCTCCTTGAGGCGCTGCTGCGGAACCGGCTCGGGCAGGTTCTTGCCGACGTCGGCGGCCATGATGCCGACCTCGCGCACCGCCGCATACGCGGCCAGGCCGGTGCTGTGCCGGATCCAGGCGACTCCTTCGGCGAAGCCCATCTGGTGAACCGTGCCGGGCCGCGTGAAGTCGTTGAGGAAGTCCGGGGTGGCGTTGAGCAGCTTGTTGCCGATCAGGCACGGCGCGTCCGGCCTGGTCACGTCGAAGAACGACAGGTAGCTGTACTCGACGACCGACGACGTGGTGATGGCGAGGTCGCCGGCGAACTGCGTGCCGGCGCCGCAGGCGCCCGCCTGAATCGGCTCGCGGTAGTTGATCGCGCCGTTGCCGTTCCTGCCGACGTCCGGCACGAGCGTGACGCGCTTCTTCCCCTGGCCGCCGAACGCCGACTGCTGCTCCGCCGGCTGCTCGGCGTTGGTTGCGTCGATCGACAACAACTTGTAGCCGGTGCGGCTCTCGGTGGTTGCGAACAGGAACGTCCTGAGCGTGCCGTCGACCGGTTTGCGGGTGAAGGTCACGTGGCGGATCGGCTCGAGCAGCCGTCCATCGCGGCCTACCGAGAGGGTCGATACGAGCTTTGGCGTGAACGTCCTGATCGCGAGGCGCGTGGTCGCGATCGCGTTGCCCGACGCGTCGCGCACCGTCTGGCCGGTGGTGTTGAGCGCGTCGTTTCCGTAGAACGTAACGGAGTATTCCTCGCCGATGCCCAGCGCGCTCTCCGGCACGAAGGTGGCGGTGCGGCCGTTGTCGTAGACGCGCCACGTGCCGCGCACGCGCTCCCGGACGCTCGAACCGTTCACGGTCCTCACGCGTTCCACGACCGCCGCGGCCTTGATCGAGTCCGGGCTCATCGTTTCGGAGAACGTGAACGTCAGCGGCGACGCGGGATCGAACCGGTCGAGCCGGGCGGGGGACCCGATGAGCATCGGGGCCTGCTCGTCATCCGTGATCGTGCCGAGGTTGAGCGGCTCGTCCCGCGGCGGCGCCTGCGTCGTCAGGGTCTTCACGACGCGGCCGGTGATCGGGTTCCTGACCTCGATCCTGAAGTTCGGGATGCGCTGGTAGTCCTGCGGCGCCGATTCGTACGAGACGCGGATCGCGAAGGTGTCGGACATCAGCCCGTCGAACGCGAACCTGAACCCGCCGTTGACGATGCGGGCCGCGGGGATCTCCATCACCAGCGCCGGCGTGCGGCTCTCGTTGATCAGCTCGACCTTGGTGCGGGCGCGCGACAGCGGCAGCGGGTTCTGCGGGTGCGAGGCGTTGTAGGCGAGGATCTCCGCCATCGTGGGATCGATGGTCCCCTCGACGGCGCGGGCCAGCAGGTTGCCGGGGCCGTTCGGCGACAGCAGCGTCCACTGCGTGCCCTTTTCGAGGGTGCGCGCCGCGCCGGTGTCGTCGATCGCCGAGACGATGTAGAGATCGTCGGCGGCGCCGGTGACCGGCAGCGAGATCCGCATCTGCTCGGCGCCGAACTGGGTCTCGGTCGAGCGCGTCGTGTTCTTCACGACGACTCGCGCGATCGCCATGGTGACCGCGTCGGCGTCGATGGCGACGATCAGCTTGTCGTTCGCGTCGGCGACGACGCTGACGGCGGGCGCGGGTGTCCGCGATCCGTCCGCCGCCTGCAGCAAGACCTGGATCTCGTCACCGGCGGCGCCGGCGACGGTGAACTTCATCTCGAGGATGTTCCGGGCGAAGTGCGCTTCCGTCCCGGCCAGCGCATTGCGGACCGCGATCTCCCGATCCGCCGGCGCCAGGACGCCGCGTTCGATCTGCACCGTCTGGGTGTTCGGCACGACGGTGACGCGCCCGCTCAGCACCGGGAAGCAGATCGGCATCGGCACGTCGTACGAGAACGCGGCGAACGGGAACACGAACGCCGAGGTCATGAACGGAATCGTCACGTCGACCCGCAGCCCGCCGTACTGGCTCGACGACATCAGCGCGTAGTTCAGCCCGACCGTGCTCGCGGACTTGTAGAAGCCGTAGACGCCAGCCGCAGTGACGCCGGGGCAGGGCGGCGAGGACGTGCGCACGCGGCCGTCGATCAGCTTGGCGGTGTCGACGACGCTCAGCGACTGGACGCCGCCGGCGTTCACGACCTGGCCGACGATCCACTGATCCGCGGCGGCATCGCCCGGCGCTGCCGCGACGCCGACGTTCACGTACTTGGCCGGGGCCGCGCCGTTGAAGTCGACCTGGACGCCGCCGGCGTACCCGAACACCTTCTTCTGTTCGGTGTCCATCTGCACGGGGAACGCCGCTTCGACGATGCTGCGGATGGTCACCAGCGCGCCGTCCGGGAACGTGCCCGGCTTCATCTCGACGAACGTGCCGTTCGGCCCTTCGACGCGGCCGCCCTCGGCCTCGACGGCGGCGGTGACGCTGCCGTCGCCGTTCGTCTGCGAGAAGAGCGGCAGCGCGTAGACGGTCTCGATGCCGGATGCCCCGACGATCCGCAGCCGCAGCCTGTCGCGGCGCGACGCGGCCACGTTGACCTCGAAGCCGCCGTTCGGATCGAGCAGCACCGGCGCCACCGCACCGGTGGTCAGGTTCTCGATCCAGACGGTGTCGTGTGCGCCGGCGGTGCCCTGCGTGCCGCGAACCGTCGTGACGCCGCCGGCGGGAATGGTGGCCGTCACGCTGCCGGCGGGGGGCAGGGGCGGCGGCGCGGTATTGATCGCGGTGAACGTGATCGTCGCGGGCGCGGTCATCTGGCGGCCTGCCGCGTCGCTCGCCTCCTTCGCGACGGTGAAGGTGTAGGTGACGTTCGAATCGAGCAGCGCGGCCGGCCAGAACGTCACGACCGTGTTCGCGGCCGAAAGGCTGATGGTCCCGGCGATCGGTCCCGCCGGCGAGGTCAATGACAGCCGTCCCGCATTCGCGCCCGTCAGCGAGGCCGGGTCGACCGGCTTCGAGAAGACGACCGTGACGGGTGACGACAGCGGCACGTTCCGCGCCCCCGAAGCGGGCTGGATCGATGCGACCCGCAGCGGCTGCGGGACGATCCGCACGTCGATCGCCAGCTCGTCACCTGCGGTCGCCAGCTGCCCCGTGACGCTGGCGGCGTCGGAGCGGGCCAGGTCGAGCGCGGTGACGGTCAGCGGCCCCACCTTGCCGGCCGCGATGTAACCCGACGGCCGGGAGATCGCGATGACCTTCAGGTCGTTGACCGCGACGCGCGCGCCGGCGAGCACGGCGTTGTCGGCGCCGATCACCTGCCCTGCCGCAAACCCGAGTGGAGCGGCCGCGCGGGCGAAGACGTAGCGGCCGCCGGAGAGCACCCCCTCGAACGGCGTCTTGTTCTTCGGCAGCACGAACGACGACACCACCCGCTCGCCGCTCACGCTGCCGAGCCCGACGAGCACGTACTCGGTCGTGCCGCCGATCTCGACCAGCTTGAGCAGCAGAATCTGTGACTGCGCGTCGAGCCCGGCGGGCGTCGGGACCGAGAGGGACGCCGGCGCGATCAGCGATCCGCCCGCGAGTGTGACCGCTGCCCCGCCGACGAACGTGAGGCCGCCTGGGATCGCCACACCCAGAGACGCGGCCGCGAGCGCGTCGATCTGCACGGCGAGGGTGCCGGACGTCGACTCCGGCGCGACGTCGATTGCTTCCCCGCTCGCGGTCTCCGCGTGGCCGCCGCCGGCGCCGACGACGGCCGAGCCGCCGGCCGCCTTCGGCGTGATCGCTTCGACGGAGATCGTGCCGGTCTTCAACGTCGCGGCCTCGAAGGTCAGCGACGGCGTGACCGGGTACGCCGCCATCAGCGCGGCGCCGCTCTGGAAGAACGCAAAGTCCTGCACCGACGATTCCGGCTGGACGATGGTGTCGTTGCGGAACTGGTACTGCTCGGTGATGCGCGCCTGCAGCGGGGTGCCGCTCGGCAGCGGCGTGCCTGGCGTGAGGCGCGTTTCGACGTCGGACCGGACGCCCGGCTGATAGAAGATCACCTTGGGCTGCGGCGTCACGGTCGCCAGCGCGGCCGCGCCGATCGCGACCGGAGCCACGCCCGTGACCAGCTCGCCGGCGGCGGGCTGCGGAGGCGCCGACGGCTGGGTGTCCGCGCGCAGCCACGCATACGCGCCCGCGACTTCGACCGCCGCTGCCGCGCTCGTCTCACCGGCGGCGACATCGTGGATGGCGACGGCGCGCCACGCCGTCGCGGCCGGGTCCCAGCGCGCGAGCGTCAGCTTCGCGCCGGCCGCGAGTCCGGCCGGCAGCGGAATGTCGAGCGTGGCAGGTTGCGCGAATTGAATGGCGGGCGACGCCACATAGCTCGCGAGCGGCGCCCAGCCGAGCGGTGTGAGCCCGTGCAGGGCGTGCACCCCAACCCTGGTCAGCGACATCGGTGTCGCCGCAGCGAGTGCGCCGGCCGGAACCGTCAGCGACGCGGTGCCGGCGCGCAGCGTTCCGCCCAGCACCGGGGTGACGTTCACCGCCTCGTTCAGCGGCGTGAGCCGCGCGTCGAAGATCTCGGTCACACTCCCGGCAGTGACCGCGACCGCGCGCTCGACGCCGGTCCAGCCCGCGCGGGCGATCTGCACCACGGCGGCGCCGCCCGGCGCGGTCAGCGCGAAGCGTCCGCGATCGTCCGTGTTCGTGGCCGCCGCCGGCGCCGACCCTTCCGCCGCCAGCGTGACAGCAACGCCGCTCAACGGCAGCCCCGTGGTGTCGTCGAACACTTCACCGGTGATCAGCCCCGCTCCGGCGTCGGCGGGGACGACGAGCGCATCCTTGCTGCTGACCGATTCGAGCCCGGAGAGATCCGAGGCGCGTGCCTCGAGTGCGAGATGCGCACCGGCGGGCAAGCCGGCCGGCACACTGAAAGCCGCCTGGTAAGGCGGCATCGTGATCGTCGCGACGACGGCCCCGTCGACGAGGAACACGACCGCGGCGATGCCCTTCGCGTCGGTGGCCGTGGCGTTCAACGCGATCGACGTTCCAGCGAGGACCTGCGCGGGGGCGGTGAACGTCAACGCCGGCGGCGTGGTGTCTTCGTTGCCGGTCACCGGAACGCTGCCCTGCGCGCGTCCCTTGTTGCCGGCGAAGTCATACGCGTCGGCCGCCACTGCGATCGTCGTTCCCGGCGGCGTGTTCGCGGGGACTTGATACGTGAACTCGTATGGCGCCGCCTCGTCGATGCCGGCCGCAGCGCCGTTGATGAAGAACGTGACCCTGGCGACGCCGACCGCGTCCTGCGCCTGTGCGACGAGACGCAGCACCGCGCCCGGAGAGGTCTCGGCGGCGTGCGACAACGACACGGTGGGCGGCGTGGCGTCGGGCTGCGACGCGATGGTCATCGTCACCGACGCCGATCCGGCGTTGCCCGCGGCGTCGCGGGCGATCGCGCGTGCGACGATGGTCCCGCCCGGCGCCGCGACGTCGGGAATGCGCACGGTGCGCTGATAGGGGGCGGACGGCAGGTCGACACCGCCGGCACCGTCCACCTCGATACGCACGCTCGCCACGCCCACGTCGTCGCTCGCGGTCGCCGAGATCGTGACGTCGGTGCCGGGGAGCACCTCGCGCGGCGCATGTACCCAGGCGACCGGCGGGGCGCGATCGAGGCGGGGCGACACCGGAACGGTGACGGTCGCCTGCGCGGACGCCTGATGGACGTCGGTCACCGTCAGGGTCGCCGTGTGCGACTGCGCCGTCGTGAACACGTGCGCGACCTGCTTCCCCGTTGCCGTCGCCCCGTCGCTGAACGACCAGGCATAGACGAGCGCGTCGCCGTCGGGATCGCTCGACAGCGAGCCGTTGAAGGTGACCGGCAGATCCGCTTCGCCGCTGTACGGGCCGCCGGCGTGCGCCACAGGCGGGCGGTTGGCGCCTGGAGTGGACGTGGTGATCGTCACCGGAACGGATGCCGCGTTCGATCCGCCGTGTCCGTCGCTGACGGTCACCGTCGCCGTGAACGTGCCCGCGGCGTCGTAGGCATACGACGGCTGCGCGCCGGTGCGGCTGCGGCCGTCCCCGAACGTCCATGAGAACGTCAGGACGTCGCCGTCCGGATCGCTCGACGCCGACGCGTTGAAGGCGATCGATTCGCCGACCTTGGCAGTGTACGGGCCGCCGGCATTGGCCGATGGCGCGCGGTTCGCGGCAGTGACGGCGACGAGCGTCGACGCCGAACTCGACCCGCCGCGGCCGTCCGATACGGTGACCGTCGCGGTGAACGTTCCGGCCGCGCCATACGCATGTGACGGCGCCGCGCCCGCCGCTGTCGTCCCGTCGCCGAACGTCCACGCATAGGTGAGCGCATCGCCGTCGGGATCGCTGGAGGCGGCGGCGCTGAAGGAAATCGACGTGCCGGCCTCGGACGAATACGGTCCGCCGATCTGCGCCTGCGGCGACCGGTTCGCCGCGGTAATGGTGATCGACGCCGTCGCGCTCGCGGAACCGCCGCGTCCATCCGAAACCGTAACCGTCGCACTGAACGTGCCTGCCGTCTGATATGTACGGCGCGGGTTGACGCCGGTTGCGGTTCCGCCGTCGCTGAACGTCCACGCATACGTGAGCGAATCGCCGTCCGGATCCGACGAGCCCGATGCCGAGAATGCGATCGTCGCGCCGGCGTCACCCGAATAGGGCCCGCCGGCGGCAGCCGTCGGCGCCCGGTTGGGTCGCGCGATGACGGCCGTGGTCGTCGCGCTTCCGCTCGTCTTGTTCGAATCGGTGACGGTGAGCGTGACCGTGAAGGTGCCCGGCTCGCTGTAGGTGTGCGTCGCCTGAATGCCGCTGCCGGTGGACCCGTCGCCGAAGTTCCACGCGTAGGTCAGCGGATCGCCGTCGGGATCGTTCGAATCCGCGCCGCTGAACGTGACCGTCTGCCCGGTCTGCCCCTTGTAAGGACCGCCGGGGCCGGCGGTCGGCGGATGGTTGCCGCTGAGGGTGATGTGGAGCGTCTGCGTGACGCTGTTGCCGGCCTTGTCCGTCGCGACGATCGCCAGCGCGTTCGGGCCTGCGGCGAGCGACACATCGCACGTGAAGCCCGCCTGGCCGAGCGATGCGGCAGTCCCGGCGCACGTGATCGACTGCAGACCCGACAGCGTGTCGATAGCACTGCCGGTGATCCGCTGCGCGGCAACGGCAACGATCGCTCCGTCGGCGGGGCTCGAGACGGAGAGCGCCGGCGCGCCGCGATCGAGATTGATCGTCAGCGACGCGGTCGCGGTGTTGCCGGACTTGTCGGCCGCGGTGCCGCTCACGATCTGCCCGGCGCCGTCGCTGTCCACGAGCCGCGGCGCCGGACACTCGGCGACGCCCGATCCGGCGTCGCTGCACTGGAACGTGACGGTGACCGGCGTGCGGTGCCAGCCGGCAGCGTTTGCCGGCGGCGTCGCGGCCGCCGCAACCACCGGCGGGACGACGTCGATGGCGACGTCCACGTCGATCGCGGCCTGATTGCCGGCGCGATCGATCGTTTCGGCGTGCACCTTGTGGGCGCCGTCGCCGGAGACCGTCTGCGGCGCAGGACAGACGTCGATCCCCGACAGCCCGTCATCGCAGGTGAACGTCACGACGACGGTGTGATTGGGAGCGGGGCTGGTCACCGCCTGGATCGTGGGCGCGGTGCGATCGATCCGCAGCACCAGAGAGGCGGCCGCCTGGTTGCCGGCATGATCGGCCGCGGTGCCGCCGGCATCCACGGCCGCGCCTTCTGCGGTCAGCTGAACCGGTGCCGGACAGCTGGCGACCCCCGACTCGGCATCGTTACAGGTGAAACCGACGGTGACCGGCGCGTTGTACCAACCGTTCGCGTTCGCGGCGCGATCCGGGGCCGCCACCACTGACGGCGCCGTCCGATCGATCATCACCTGCACGCTGGCGGACGCGAGGTTGCCGGCCTTGTCGATCGCCGTGCCCGAGATCTCGCGCGCGCCGCCCGACGAGACGACGACCGGATCCGGACATCCGGCGATCCCCGACAGCGCGTCCGAGCAGGTGAACGTGACCGTGACGTCGCCGCTCGTCCACCCCGTCGCCGAGGCGGCCGCCACGATCGACGGCGCGGTCTTGTCCACGTTGATCGTCGTCGTCACCGAGGCGGCGTTGCCGGCGTTGTCTCTGGCCTGACCCGAGAACGCCTGTCCCGCCCCCTCGGTATCGACGTGCACCGGCGCCGGACACTGCGCGACGCCGGATCCGCTGTCGCTGCACGTGAACGTGATGTCCACGTCCGTCTTGTGCCAGCCGTGGGCGTTCGCGGCGGGCGCGGTCGCCGCGGCGATGCCCGGCTTGGTTCGGTCGAGGCTGACGACCACCGTCGCGACGGCGGTGTTGCCGGCCTTGTCACGGGCCGTGCCGACGATCGTCTGGTTCATTCCTTCGGTCGTGACGATCTGATCCGGCGGACACAGGGCGATGCCCGATCCGGTATCGCTGCACTCGAAGTGCACGGTGACATCGCCATTGCTCACGCCGGCGGCCGTCGCGGTGCCGGCGATCGACGGCGGCGTCAGATCCACGTTCAGCGTCACGGCCGCGGTCTCGCTGTTGCCGGCGTTGTCGACGGCGGTGCCACTGATGGTCTGCCCGGCCCCATCAGCCGTGACGGTGATCGGGCTCGGACACGTGGCGATTCCGGCGAGCGCATCGCCGCACGTGAAGGTGACGGTGACGGGTGCGTTGTGCCAGCCGTCGGCGTTCGCGGCCGGCTCGATCGACGCCGCGATCGACGGCTTCGATCGATCGATGCTGACGAGAACGGACGCGGTGCCCGTGTTCCCCGCCTTGTCGCGCACGTCGGCGGAAACGGACTGCTCCTTCCCTTCGGCCGCGATGGTTCGCGGCTGCGGGCAGTCGAGCACGCCCGAGGCCGCGTCGGTGCACTCGAAGGTGACGGTGACGTCGCCGCGATGCCAGCCGCCCGGCCCGGCGGCGGGCTGCACCCGGGCCACGAGCTGCGGCGCGGTCACGTCGACGTTGACGATCTGCGTCACCGAGGCTGCGTTCCCCGCGCGGTCGGCGACCGTTCCGGCGATCGCGCGATTCACCGCGTCGGTGGACACCGTGACCGCGGGCGGGCAGTCCGCCGCGCCGGATCCGGTGTCGGCGCAGACGAACGTGATCGTGACCGGGGCGTTGAACCAGCCGCCCGGAGGAACGGGGGCGCTCAACTGCGCCGCGATGGTCGGCGGAATGCGATCGACGTTCAGCGTCGCCGCGTTGATCGCTTCGTTGCCGGCAATGTCGACCGCCTTGCCGGGAATGACGATGCCGGCGCCGTCCTGGCTCACGACCTGGGGCGGCGTACATGACGCGAGACCGGAGAGCGTGTCGCCGCAGGCGAACGACACGGTCGGCGCTGTCTGGTGCCACCCGGCGGTATTGGGGGCGGGGGCAATCGCGGGCGCAATCGACGGCGCTGTCTTGTCGAGGTTCAGCGTGACGGTGATGGTGACCGTGTTGCCGCGCGAGTCGATGGCGGTCCCGCTGATCGCCTGACGCGCCCCTTCGGTCGTGAGCTTCACCGGTGCGGTGCACGATGCGATCGCCGGCGGCGGCGTGCCCGGATACGGGGCGGCAGCGGTACACGTGAAGCTGACCGTCGTGTCCGCCCGGCTCCATCCGGCGGCATTCGGCAGCGGCGAGATCGCGGCGACGATCTTCGGCTGCTGCGATTCGTCCTTCACGATCGAGATGCGCAGCCGGCTTCCCGGCTCGCTGGCCAGTTCGACCGACAGGGTGTTGTCCGCGACGAGCGTCACCGGCCGCAGCAGCAGCTTCACCGACGGGGTGAACTGCGAGGGGATCGCGATGTCCTGCCCGTTGACCGCCACTACCGCGCTCGCCGTACCGATCGATTCGATGCGGACGATGTAGCTGCCGGGCGGGGCGGGGAAGGAGACGCGCTCCACCACCGGCGTGCCGGTGGCGCGCGTGAACGTGCGCGGACCAAACACCGTCGCGCCTGCCGCATCGGCACGCGCGGCGGCGAACAGGATCGCGGCGAGCGCGAGCACGGCGCCGCGGCGGAGACGGAAGATGAAGCCGGTAGACTGCAAAGTTCGTCCTGTCGTTGTGAGGCGGCGCCATCACGCGACGCAGCCACAACGAATACGGACGAACCGGCGGAACGGAAGAACCGCGATCGCGGCGTGAGAGGTTTTACTGCGGCTCGCCGATCAACATGAACCCGGCCCAGAACAAAGGATGCTCGCGCAACGTAATACGACCCAGCGGTGTGTGCGCCTGCACGCGGCCGGTGCGGAGCTTTCGAATGAGGGAGAGCTGCGCCTGGCGGAGGCTCTCGACCGTCGCGCCGGTGCGCAGCCACGCCTTGTAGAAATCCGGCATCAGCTCCGCGGTCGGTTCGTCGGCCGCGGCCCACGCCGAGGCGATCACCGACGGCGCGCCGCCCGACAGCAGGGCGCGCGTCAGGCCGAAGACGCCGTCGCCGCTCACCTCGCCGTCGGCGCTGCGGCAGGCGCTGAGCACCACCAGGTCGCTGTCGATGTCGACGTCGTAGAGTTCTTCGGCGGTCAACCGGCCGTCGTGCGCGGCATCGCGCCCCGACTCGCCGACGGCGATGAACGAGGCGAGCGGCTCGCTGTCGCGAATGATCCCGTGCGTCGCCAGGTGCAGCACGCGCTTGCCGCGCAGCGCCGCGGCGACCTCGGCCTCGCCGGCGCGGCCGCCCTCGAGCAGCGTCGTCTCCTGCGGCGGCAGCAGCGCCGCGATCGCCCGCGCTTCACGCAGCGAGCCCGGGAGCTTCGACAGCGGCCGCGGCCGCCCGTCGATCGCGTCCATGACCGACGGCATCGGCGACGGATCGGCGACGATGAGATAGCCGCTGCGGCGCTGGCGCGACGAGGCCTGCGCCGTGAACTCGAGCACCGCCAGCGACGGCACGTAATGCACCGCAAACCGCTCGATGAAGTACTTGCCGCGCTTGTCGGTCAGCGCGGCGAACGACAGCCTGAACAGCGGACCGTGCGGCACGACGGTGACGCGGCCGGAGGCGGGGAGGATGTCGGCCGCCGGTTCGATCAGCAGCGTGTGCAGCCGCCGCAGCGCGGCGAGCGGCGCGGCGGGCAGTTCGAGCGCCGGCCCGCGGGTCGCGATCGTCGACGCCGCGGGGCGGGGCTCCGGCATCACCGCGTCGGGCAGCGTCTGCGCGACGAGCCGCTCGAGCTCGCTGCGATCGACGTTGATGCGGCGGACGCGCACCTGGCCGTCGGGCGTCATCACCCACAGGAAGGTCGCGGTGTCGCCGACCCAGTACGAGAGGATCGTCGAGCGAAGACGCGCCGCGGTTGCCGCGAGCCGCTCCATCGACGGCGTGACGGCGGCCATCGGACTGTCGGCGCGATCGCGGGCCGGCAGCGCCGCCGGCCGTGCGGACGGCGCACCCGGCGCCGCCGGCGCCGCGCTGACGGCGGTGCGCGCCTTCCGCAGCTCGTTGCGCACGGCGAGCAGATCGAGAAAGGCGCGGGCCCTGCCCTGCTCGGCCGCCATGAACGCGGCGTTGGTGTCGCCGCGGCGCGCGGCGATGGCGACGTTGACGCCGTAGACCAGCTGGTTCCACTCGGCGAATCCCCGCTTCATGTAATCGCTCGGCACGAGATCGCGCCGCATGTCTTCGATCAGCGCCGCGGCCTCGCGCGCATCCGACAGCGCGCCGTCGATGTCGCCGAGGGTTTCGTGGATCTGCGCCCGCAGGATCAGCGCGCGCGGCAGCTCGTCCAGGTACCTGGCCTCGCGGGTCGCGGTGATCTCTTTCTCGACCTGATCGAGCGCCGCCGCCGCGTCGCCCAGGTGCAGGTAGGTGGAGGCGATGGAACGGCGCCGCAGGGCGCGGATGTAGGACGACTCTTCTCCCTCGATCGCGCCGAACAGGAGCGGCAGCGCCTGCGCGTGCTGTCCCATGGAGCTCAGCACCCCGGCGCGCGCGCCGAGCAGGAAGCGATCGATGCGCGGCGACTTCAGGGGAGCCGCGAGCTCGGTCGCCCGGTTGTAGTAGCCCAGCGCCTCGGTCAGCCGCGCCTGCCGCGCCAGCGTCGAACCGATGGCGTTCAGCGACTGGACGCGGCCGTAGGTGTCGCCGATTTCCTCCTGCGTGGCGAGCGCCGCCTGATACAACTCGATCGCGCGATCGAATTCGCCGTGCGCGCGGTAGAGCCGTCCGGCGCTGGTCTGCACCAGCGCGAGCTGGCGGCGATCGCCGAGCGATTCGGCGATCTCCCGCGCGCGCTGGAACTGCTGGTAGGCATCGGCGTAGCGTCCGCGGTTGAGCGCTTCGTCGCCGGCGACCTGGCGCAGCAGTCCTTCGGCGTCGACGTCCTTCGTGGCGATCGCTTCGCTGATCGCGGCGGCCGTCAGCCGCTGGTGCTCCTCCGGATCGTCGAGCAGCAGCAGCAGACCGTGCGTCGAACGCAGCGCCTCGCGCGTCATGCCGGCGGCGCGGTACAGCGCGATTGCCTCGCCGTAGAACGTGCGCGCCTCGGCCCGGCGGCCCAGGCCCCAGGCGGCATTGCCGAGGCCGTGCAGCACGCCGGCTTCACGTCCGCGATCGTTCAGCGCCGCCACCGTCGCGCGCGCCCGCTCGTAGCGCTGCTGCGAGTCCGCGTAGCGCCCCATCGAGTACAGGATCCGCCCGGCCTTGACCGCGGCATCCACCTCGGTGACGCGGTCCGTCATCTCCGCCGCGAGGGCCATCGCACGATCGGCGGTCTCGAGCGCTTCGGCCTCTTTTTTCTCCTTGCGCAGGGCGTCCACCTGCGCGAGCAGCGTTCGCGCCGCCGTGGATTCCTGCGCGTGCATGCGGGCCGCGCCGGAGATCGGCATCAGGACGAACACGACCAGGGGGAGCAGCGCGCGCATCATCGTTGCTCTCCCGCCTGGTCGCGCGCGAGGCACGCCTCGGCGCCGCGCGCGCCGTTCGCCCGGCACATGTCGGCCAGGAGCTGCCGCGACTCGGATCGGCGGCCGTTCTGATACGTCGCGACCGCGAGATACCACCGCGCATCCTCGACATGGGCGCCGGGCATCGAGGCGGCGCGCCGCAGCGCTTTCTCCGCCTCCACCGGGCGATCCATCAGCAGACGGCAGATGCCGAGGTACAGCGGCGGCTCCGGACGATCGGGATAGCGCGCGCCCAACCGCTCCAGCGCGCCGCTGGCCGCCTTGAAATCGTTCGCCGTATACGGCTTCAACGCACTCGCCAGCGCGATCGCGAAATCGTTCTCTCCCCCGCGCCACGTGAGCAGCGACGCGTCGAGCCGCGGCTCCAGCTTGCCCGCCGCGAGGATCCGGACCGACGGCGGCGGCACGGCCGCGCGCGCGATCGCCGGCGCGGATGGCAGCGCCCCGGCATCGAACGCACGCGCGCCGAGGAGCGCCCCACTCACCGCAATCGTCACCGACGCGGCGATGGCCGCCGCGCGCCAGACCGGGGCGCGGCGCGCCCGGCGGATCCGCCGCCGGATCCGCGCGTCTTCGAGCGCGTCCATCTCGACGTCGACGGCGAGGAGATCGGATTGCAGCTGGCGGCAGATGGCGCAGCCGCGGACGTGCGCGGCGACGCGGGCGGCGAGATCGCCGGGCAGCGCGCCCATCGCGGCGGCGGGAAGCAGTGCGGGGTCCGGACAGCGTGTCACGTGAATCGCTCCGAGAGCGCGATGCTCCTCAGCCTCGATGAAAGCGCGTTCGTCCGGGCTGAAGTCCCTGGGCCGAGCCGGTGCCGTCATCAGGTCTTCTCCATCTCGCGTCGCAGCAGCGTCAGCGCGTACTGCAGGTGCCCCTTGACCTGGTTCTCAGTCAGACCGGCCTTGCGGCCGATCTCTTCGCGCGTCATGCCGTGCACGTACCGCAGAACGATGCAGAGCCGGTGGATCGGCTTCAGTGCCGGATTGCGCGACACCCACGTCTCGACCGTCTCCTGATCCGATGGCGCCGGAACCGAAAACCCGTCCTGAGCCGCCAGATACTCCTGCTCGCGCGCCTGCTTCCGCCAGTGATCCGTCGCCCGGTTCCGCACGACGGTGAACAACCAGCTCGGAAGTTGCGTCACATCTATCGAATCGAGGTGCTGATGGAGGGCCAGAAACGCATCGCTCGTCAGCTCCTCGGCCAGATCGCGCCGGCCAACACACCGCACGGCAAAGCGGAACACCGCGTTGACGTGCAGACGGTAAAGCGACTCGAAGTCCGACATTCAGCTTACGAACGAGCGGTGGAAACGGAAGAAAAGACCAGGGGAGTTTTGGCGGCCTGATTGTATACGACCTCCCCGGAAGCCACCCAAGTGGCGTGCGGCCAGTGACTTACACTGCCAGATGCGCGGCCAGCCGGTACGACCGCAGCCGGGCGGCGTGGTCGTAGACGTGCGACACCACGATCAGTTCGTCCGGCTGCGTCCGAGCCACGAACGCATCCAGCCCCTCCCTGACGGTCCCGGGCCCGCCCACGAACGAGACGGCCTGCAGCGTCTCGAGCGACGCCGCATCGAACGGCACCACATCCTTCTCCCACTCGGGATCGGGCGGCGGCAGCGGGATCGGCGTGCCGGCGCGCAGGCTGGCGAATGACTTCCGCCCGGATGTCGCGAGCAGCCGCGCCTCGCCGTCCGTCTCCGCCGCGATGATGTTGATCCCGAGCATCACGTACGGGCGCGGCCAGTCCTCCGACGGCTTGAACCGTTCCCGATAGATGCGCACCGCCGGGAGCATCTGCTGCGCGGCGAAGTGCGACGCGAACGCGAACGGCAGCCCGAACGCCGCCGCCACCTGCGCGCCGAACAGGCTCGATCCCAGGATGTAGATCGGCACGTGCAACCCGGCGCCCGGCACCGCCCGCACACGCTGCCCATCGTCGGGATGGAAGTACGCCATCAGCTCCAGGACGTCCTGCGGAAACAGATCGGGGTTGCTGGCGAGCGTCCGGCGGAGCGCCATCGCCGTCGTCTGATCGGTGCCTGGCGCGCGGCCGAGGCCGAGATCGATGCGTCCGGGAAACAGGGACTCCAGCGTCCCGAACTGTTCGGCGACGATGAGCGGCGCGTGATTTGGAAGCATGATGCCGCCGGCGCCGACGCGAATCGTGGAGGTCCCCTGCGCGACGTGCGCGATCACCACCGCGGTCGCGGCGCTGGCAATGCCGGGCATGTTGTGATGCTCGGCGACCCAGAAGCGGCGATACCCCCAGCGCTCGGCGTGGCGGGCCAGATCGAGCGAATGCCGGAGCGCCGCGGCGGCGTCGCCGCCCTGCGTGATGGGCGCGAGATCGAGGATCGAGAGGGGAACCATCCCCTCTATCGTGTCACGCGCGGCGGGAGGTCCAGAACAGCGCGGCGAAGCCCGGCAGGAACGCGACAGTCCACGCGAAGAAATGCCGGATCAGGTTCGGGTTCGTGTGCGAGTCGTTGATCCAGATCCCGGAGATGGCGTAGAACGCCGCGCCTGATGCCAGCGCCGCGGCGCCGCCGCGCACGACCGCCGCCGCGATTGCTTCCTTCTTCGCGAGCCGGTGCTGCAGCAGCGCGAACAGGATCCACAGCAGCATCCAGGCCGGGAACATCGCGTTCCACCCCATCGCCGGCGCGAGGGCGTAGAACGAGGCCGCCGCCAGCACGCCGATGATCGGTCCCGCCAGGGCCGCCGGCGCCGGCTTTCCTGCCCGCACGCCCACGGCGATCCCGAGGCAGAGACACATGAGCGCGCCGTGCAGAAGCCCGTAGACGACGCGGTGCCGGATCTGCAGCGCCGCCCACAGCCAGTCGCCGAGGGTCATCACGGCGCCCAGACAGAGTGACGCGATCGCGGCGAACGCCATGCGGCGCATCATATTGTATTCTTCGCCCCACCCATGGGCTCTCACGCGGAAGACGTCACCCGTCTGCTGCAGGAGTGGCGGAGCGGCCGCCAGGACGCGCTCGAGCGGCTGATGCCGCTGGTCTACGAAGAGCTGCACGTCATCGCCTCGCGGCACATGGCGCGCGAGTGGCGCGTCGGCGCGCTCCAGACGACCGCGCTGGTCAGCGAGGCGTACCTGAAACTCGTCGGGCAGCGCGACGTCGACTGGCAGAGCCGCGCCCATTTCTTCGCCATCGCCGCCACGATGATGCGCCGCATCCTCGTCGACAACGCGCGCCGCGATCGGCGCGTCCGGCACGGCGGCGGCGCGATGGCGGTGCCGCTCGACGACGTCCCGGCGCTGCCCCAACCCGTCACCGTCGACGCCGTCGACGCGCTCGCGCTGGATGCGGCGCTCCGCAAGCTCGAGGCCCTGGATCCGGAGCAGGCGCGGATCGTCGAATTGCGGTTCTTCGGCGGACTCACCGTCGAAGAAACGGCGGAGGTCGCCGGCATCTCCCCCGCGACCGTGAAACGGGAGTGGGCGCTGGCGAAAGGCTGGTTGTACCGCGAGCTGACCGGACAGGCTGACCCGTGAAACCGCGGAACGGCGCGTAATCAACGAAGGGACCGGCCGTGTCGCACACCATCACTCCGGAACAATGGCGGCGCATCAAGACCATCGCGGCTGCCGCGCTCGATCTCGACGAGCCGGCCCGGGCGGCGTACGTGCTCGAGGCCTGCGGCGGCGACGCCCCGCTCGCCGCTGAAGTCCGGTCCCTGCTCGACTCCACGCTGGCAGCAGGCCCGTACTTCGAGACGCCTGCCGGAGCGGCCGCCGCGACACTCATGACCCCCGGCACGCGGATCGGCCCGTATCGCATCGTGCGCGAGCTGGGGGCCGGCGGCATGGGCAGCGTGTATCTCGCCGAGCGCGACGACGGCGAGTTCGGGCAGCGGGTCGCCATCAAGATCGTGCGCGGCGGATTCGGCAGCCCCTTCCTGCTGGACCGCTTCCGCGAAGAGCGCCGCATCCTCGCGTCGCTGGACCATCCGAACATCGCCCGGCTGCTGGATGGCGGCACCACGCCGGCGGGCCTCCCCTACGTCGTCATGGAGTTCGTCGAAGGGGAACCGATCGACGGGTTCTGCGCCAGGCGCGCGCTGCCGCTGCGCGAGCGCCTCGCGGTGTTCCGGCAGGTCTGCGCCGCGGTGCAGCACGCGCACCAGCATCTGGTCGTTCACCGCGACATCAAGGCCGCGAACATCCTGGTGACCGCGGAAGGCACGCCGAAGCTGCTCGACTTCGGCATCGCCAAGCTGCTCGAGCCGCAGGGCGGTGTGCACATCGGCGCGCACACCACGGTGCTGGTCATGACGCCGGAGAGCGCGAGCCCCGAGCAGATCGCCGGCAAGGCGGTGACCGTCGCGACCGACGTCTACGCACTCGGGGTGCTGCTCTATCGCCTGCTGACCGGCCGCGGACCGTATCGCGCGCCGCTCGAGACCGAGGAGCAGGTGATGCGGGCGGTACGCGAGCAGGTGCCGGATCCGCCGAGCGCGGCGCCAGACCCGCTCCTGGGCCGCATCCCCACCGACGTCGACCGCATCGTGCTCAAGGCCCTGCGCAAGGAGCCGGAACGGCGCTACGACTCCGCCGGACAGCTGGCCGACGACGTGCAGCGCTTCCTGGACGGACGCCCGGTGCTCGCGGCGCCCGACACGCGGCGATATCGCGCCGCGAAGTTCGTCCACCGGCATCGGGTCGCAGTCACCGCCGCCGCAGCCGTGCTGGTCGCGGTGGCGGGCGGCGTCGCGGCAACGGTGTGGCAGGCGCGCGTGGCGGAGCGGGAGCGGCAGCGCGCGCAGGCGCAGTTCGACGCCGTACGCGGGCTCGCCCAGTCCGTGCTCGGAGAACTGAACGACGCCGTCGAGAAGCTGCCGGGGTCGACAGCGGCGAACGAGATCATCGTGCGCCGGGCGACGGAGTATCTGAACGCGCTCTACGGATACGCGGCCAGCGACGTCACGCTGCGACGAGAGCTGGCGGCAGGCTACATCCGCCTGGGGACGATTCAGGGCCGCCCGGGGGTGCCGAATCTCGGCGACGTGGCCTCGAACCGCGTGAATCTGAACAAGGCAATCGCGCTCCTGGAACCGATTGCCGGCGGCGATCGAGCGGACGCCGGCGATCGTCTCACCCTCGCCAGCGCGCTGCTGAGACTTGCCGGCGCGGAAGCCAACCAGGCGGAGAGCGACCGGCTGTTGCATCGCACGCGGCAGATCATCGAGTCCATGTCGCCGGCGGAGCGATCGCTGCCGCGGGCCCGGTTCATCCGCCAGACGCTCTACATGGAGTTGGGGACCACGCTCCGTGAGGCGCGCAAGTATCCGGAAGCCTATGAGCTGTTCAAACTCTCTCTGCAGGCGGCCGAGGAGGAAGCCGCGGCGCTGCCCGCCAACCTGAACGCGAGCCGCAATCTGTCCCTGGCCTACAAGCGAAACGGCGCGGTGCTGGAGGACATGCGGCGGACGGCCGACGCCATCCAGCTGTACGAGAAGGCGCTCGACCTCGATCGCCGCCGCGTCGCAGCGGAGCCCTCACGGCCGCTGTGGCGGCTCGACCTGTCATTCGCGATCGGCGCGCTGGCGGCGGCGGTCATGAAGACGGATCCGGCGACCGGTCTGGCCCGTTACGAGGAGGCGGTGAAACTGCGCGAGCAGGTGGTGCGGGACGATCCCAACGACGACTTCGCCCGGACGTCACTCGCGCGCGGCTACGAGCGGCTCGCGCTGGTCCACTCGTACCTGGGGCACGTCGCCGAAACGATCGACAGCAACCGGCGCCGCATCCGGATATATCGCGATCGGCTGGATGCGCATCCCGACCGCACGCACCTCTGGACCGAATACACGCGAACGCTGCTGAACGCGGCGCAGTTTCACGCCGACCTGGCGGCCTCCGCGAAGCAAGCCGCGGTCAGGAATCCGCACGCGGCACGGGCGCGCGCGCTGCTCGACGACATCGCCGCCGTCCAGGCGCAGTGGGCGCGCGAGAAGCGCGGCGCTCCGCTGCCGCCCGATGCGAAGGCGGTCGACGCCGTGCGCGGCAAGCTCCGCTAGATCTTCAGGAAGATCCGCCGCCGGTACATCCACCAGAGGATCAGCCAGAAGACGGCGACGACCGCCGCCCCTCTCAGGACCGGCTCGAAGGGGGGACCGAGCAACGCGAACGGCGCCGGGCCGAGATGACGGACGAGCGCGCGGGTGATCGGCTCCTCGAGCGTCCAGCTCATGACGTAGACGGCAATCGAGTTCGCGCCGATCACCACCAGCGGAAAGACCCACCGCCGCCATCCCCGCAGCTCGGTCGCGAAGTAGAAGCCGGCGAGCATCAGGATGACCAGTCCGCCGCTGTAGAGCGTGTACGACGCGGTCCAGATCCGTTTGACGATCGGCACCACGTGCAGCCACTGCAGCACCAGGCCGGCGAGCGCGAGCGCCACGCCGGCCGCGACCAGCCCTTTGAGCTTGCCGCGCGCATCCCGCGCCGATTTCAGCCACTCCCCGCACCACAGCCCGAGGATCATCGTCGCCAGCGTCGGGATGAAGCTGAGCGTGGACCAGCCGCCGCGATTGAAGCGGAACGGCTCGAGGCGCGGAAACAGGTTGAGGAACCAGGTGTCGAACGCCCAGGCGACGTTCGAGTTCTTGTTGAAGTGGGCGAGGAACCCGGAATACAGGTGCGGCCAGTCGGCAGGGACGCCGACGGCGCGGTAATCGAAGTCCGGCGGCGGCAGCCGATAGAGGACGAACGCGAGCCAGTGGCCGATCAGCAGCGCCGCGAACGCCGCCGCCTGGGTCCTGATCGACGCGAACGCCAGAAGGAACAGAAACGTGTAGCCGAGGCCGATCTGGGTGAGCGTGTCCTCGAACGTCCAGTAGGTGCGCGATCGATCCAGCGATCGCAGGAAGATGCCGAGGAAGATCAGCGCGATGCTGCGCCACACCGCGTGCGCGAGCATCACGCCGCGGCGCTGCCCCCGCCCCTGGCGCGCGGCGATCGAGAACGGCAGCGCCGCGCCGACCAGGAACGAGAACGCCGGCTGAATCAGATCGTGCAGCGAGCAGCCCTGCCAGGGGACGTGCTCGGTGTTGTAGGCGACCAGCGCCCAGAACCGGCTGCCGGGAAACGCCGCGTGCAGCGTCCACAGCCGCAACGCCTCCGCCAGCATCAGCAGCATGACGAAGCCGCGGAAGGCGTCGAGCGCGAGCACGCGCCCGGCAGCGGGCCTGTCGCGAGCGGAGTCGATCGGCAGCGTCGGCAACGCCGCCGATTCTACACGCCTAGTTCTTCGGCAGGATCACCGTGTCGATCACGTGGATGACGCCGTTGCTCGCGGCGATGTCGGCCTTCGCCACCCTGGCGTTGTCGATCATGACCGCACCGTTCTTCGCGGAGACCGCCAGCGTATCGCCGCTGACGGCCCTGGCGGTCTTCATCCTGGCCACGTCCGCCGCCATCACCTTGCCGGCGACGACGTGGTACTTGAGGATCCGCTGCAGCTTCGCCTTGTTCTCGGGCTTGAGCAGGTTCTCGACCGTGCCGGCGGGCAGCTTCGCGAACGCCTCGTCGGTCGGCGCGAACACGGTGAAGGGTCCGGCCCCTTTCAGGGTCCCGACCAGATCCGCGGCCTCGAGGGCGGCGGCGAGGGTCTTGAACGATCCCGCGGCCACGGCGGTGTCGACGATGTCCTTGTCCGCCCGGGCGGTGGTGGTGGTGGCGGCGCCGAGCATGAGGGTCAGCGCGGTGGCGGCGATGGCGAACGTCTTCTTCATGAGTGTCATGTCTCCTGTCGTCGTGTTAACTGCCATTCACAGTAACTTGATTCAGAGTAAAATTGGGCGGCGGACACAAAGTCGTGTTCGCGTCGCGACAAAACGGCGCGGGTTTGTGCATCACAGGAAAACGGAGCTTCACTCATGCTCTCGGCGACGCTGAATCAAGGACTCCAGGGCTACGGCATCGGCGCGAAGGTGCGGGCGCTGCGGTTGAAGAAGAAGATGGGGCTGGTGGAGCTCGGCCGGCACACCGGGCTCTCGCCGGCGATGCTCTCGAAGATCGAGCGCGGCCGCCTCTATCCCACGCTGCCGACGCTGCTCCGCATCGCGCTGGTGTTCAGCGTCGGCCTCGAGTACTTCTTCGCCGGAGCCCGCGAGAAGCCGCTGATCGCCGTCATCCGCAAGGAGCAGCGCGTCAAGCTCCCGGACCGCCCCGGACAGCATCCCGCCTATCGCTTCGAGTCGCTCGACTTCGCCGCCACGGAGCGGCGCTTCGATTCCTATCTCGCCGAGTTCCTGCCGCCGACCAGGGACAACCTGCGTCCGCACGCACACCCGGGCGTGGAATTCATCTACGTGCTCAGCGGCACGCTGGCGATAGCGATTGCCGGCGACGAGCACGAACTCGCAGCGGGAGACTCGATGTATTTCGATGCGACCCTGCCGCACGCGTACCGGCGCAGCGCCGGCCGCACGTGCAGCGCGCTGGTCGTCACCGCTGCGGCATGAGCGCCGGGTTCGCCGCGCTTCACGCCTTTCCCCGGGAAGGAGTCCGGCAATGAAGACAGCCTGGATACGGACGGCGGCGGCAATGGTCCTGGTCGTTCTGTCAGCGGCGGCGGCCGCCGGCGCGCAGACGCGCCCGTCAATCCGTGAGGCGGCGGCGCGGGCGACGTTTGCTCAGCCCACCCCGCCAGCCCCGAGGGATTCGAACGCGAACGGGGCGGCGATCGGCGCGCTCGTCGGCGCGGCCGGCATGGGGACCCTTTTCGCAATCCTCTCGGGTCGCTGCGGCGCCGGCTGTGAAAACGACCTCGAGGCGTGGGCGCCGTACGCGGCGGCGGGTATTGGCGCCGCGGGAGGCGCGGCCGTGGGATACCTGATCGATCGGGCCCGCGGCGGCTCGCGGCAGAAAGTGGCCGTCGTCCCCGCGATCGCACGGCGTGAGCGCGGCGTCAGACTCGCGGTCCGGTTCTGACGGATCGGTCCGCCGACGGACGACGTTGACACCTCTTGCGGGGGCGGCGCAGACTCCAGGGATGGGCATACGCGCGGCAGCCGGAAGGACAACGTGTCCTCGCTGCGGGTTTTCGGACGGAGGCTGGAGTGACGCTGACCGACCTGTTCATCGCCGACATCGATCGCGAGGCGCCGCTGACCCGGCGCGCGCTCGCGGCGGTCCCCGAAGGGCGCGGCGACTGGAAGCCGCATCCCAAGTCGATGCCGCTCGGCTACCTGTCGTCGCTCGTCGCCATGATGCCCTCGTGGCTGACGATGACGATCGAGCAGGACGAGTTCGACCTGCAGCCCCCGTCCGGCACGCCGTCGAAGTTCGCGCAGACGTTCGACACCGCCGACGCGCTGGTCAAGGCAATGGACGAGGGCTTCGCCGGCGCGCGCCGGGCGCTGCAGAACACGACCGACGCGCACCTGATGACGCCGTGGCGGCTCAAGGCGGCCGGCAAGGTCGTGATGGAGGCGCCGCGCCACGTGGTGCTGCGCGACTCGCTGATGCACCTGTCGCATCACCGCGGCCAGCTCACCGTCTATCTGCGCCTGAACGACATCAAGGTGCCGTCGATTTACGGACCGTCCGCGGACGACCAGCGGTTCTGAGGCCACGGGCCGCGGACTGCACGGACTAAGCGCTTTTGTTCCAATCATTTCGGAATTTGTCGATCGAGTTTCCGCCCGCTCGACCAGCGGGTGGAGGTTCGATATGCAGACAAGCAAAGCCGGAATCTGGACGGGGCGGGTGATCAGCGGGTTGGCGGTGGCGTTTCTCATCGTCGACAGCATTGGCAAGCTGCTGCGGGTGCAGCCGGTCATCGAAGGGACGGTCAGCCTGGGATACCCTGTGAGCGTCATCTTTCCGCTCGGCGTGACCCTGCTCACCTGTGTGCTCGTATATCTCGTGCCGCGAACGGCGGTGCTCGGCGCGCTGCTGCTGACCGGCTATCTCGGCGGCGCGGTCGCGACGCACGTCCGTGTCGCCCACCCGCTGTTCTCGCACGCGCTGTTCCCGACCTACGTCGCGGCGATGCTGTGGGGCGGACTGATTCTGCGCGATGCGCGGCTGCGC
Organism: Vicinamibacterales bacterium; assembly: GCA_035699745.1. Classification (NCBI taxonomy): domain Bacteria; kingdom Pseudomonadati; phylum Acidobacteriota; class Vicinamibacteria; order Vicinamibacterales; species Vicinamibacterales bacterium. Next base: position 62,667 of record DASSPH010000005.1, on the reverse strand, counting down.
GCCTTCCTGCCGCTGCGGAGGGGCGAATGAGCGGCACGCGCACGCGCTACATCCTCATGCACAAGACGAACGCCTATTACGAAGGCGGCGGTCTTCCCAGCCCGGAGCTGGTCGGGCGCGTCGGATCGATGATCGTCGACCTGATGGCGAAGAACGCGATGCTGGCGGGCGAGGGGCTTCGCTCGAGCGCCGAGGGGGTGCGGGTCACCTTCCGCGGCGGCGAGCGGACGATCGCGCCAGGGCCGTTCGTCCCCGGCACCAACGAGCTTCCGGCGGGATTCAGCATCCTGCGCACGCCGTCGATCGACGCCGCCATCGACTTCGCGGCCGAACAGGCGGCGATCCTCGGCGACGGCGAGGTCGACATCCGGCCGGTGACCGAACCGTGGGATATCGGCATGGCCGAGCGTCCTGCGGCGATCGAGACGCGCCGCTACATGATCCTGCGCAAGGCCACGCCGGAGACCGAGGCGGGCCTCGCGCCGACCGCGGATCAGCGCTCGCGCCTGTCGCGGCTGATCGACGGGGCTTCGCGCAGCGGGGTTCACCTGGCGAGCGAGACGCTGAAGCCGAGCCGACGCGGCCGCCGCCTCACCAACACCCGCAACGGCGTCGTGATGGTGGACGGCCCGTTCGCCGAGACGAAAGAGCTGATCGGCGGCTACGTCGTCGTGCTGGCGGCGTCGATCGACGAAGCGGCGGGCTGGGCGGATCGCTACATCCGGGCCGCGGACACGCACGAGATCGACATCCGGGAGCCGGAGTAGGACGCCTTCGATGGACACGCTGCTGCGCGACATCCTGACGAGCCGCGTCTATGACGTGGCGAGGGAAACGCCGCTCGATCCGGCGCCGCGGCTGTCGCGCCGGTTCGGCAACGAGGTGCTGCTGAAGCGCGAGGATCTGCAGCCGATCTTCAGCTTCAAGATCCGCGGCGCCTACAACCGCATGGCGCGGCTGTCGCCCGACGAGCGCAGCCGCGGCGTGATCGCCGCCAGCGCCGGCAATCACGCACAGGGGGTCGCCTATTCGGCCGGCCGGCTCGGCATCCGCGCGGTGATCGTGATGCCGCGCACGACCCCCGAGATCAAGGTCGATGCGGTGAAGGCGCTGGGCGCCGAAGTGGTGCTCGCCGGGGATCGCTACTCGGAGGCGCAGCAGCACGCCGAATCGCTCGCCGCGGGGCAGGGTCTCGTGTTCATTCATCCGTTCGACGATCCGATCGTGATCGCCGGGCAGGGCACGGTGGGGCTCGAGCTGCTGCGGCAGGAGCCCGACCTGAACGCGGTGTTCGTCCCGGTCGGCGGCGGCGGTCTGATTGCCGGCATTGCCGCGTACGTGAAGGCGGTCCGCCCCGAGGTGGACGTGATCGGCGTCGAGCCGGTGGACGCCGACGCCATGGCGCAGTCGCTGGCCAGCGGCTCCCGCGTGCGGCTGGACGACGTCGGGCTGTTCGCGGACGGGGTGGCGGTGCAGCAGGTCGGCGCGGCGACGTTCCCGATCGTCCGCGACGCGGTGCGCACGATCGTCCGGGTCGACAACGACGAGATCTGCGCGGCGATCAAGGACGTGTTCGACGACACGCGCACGATCGTCGAGCCGGCGGGGGCGCTGGCGGTGGCGGGGCTGAAGTCCTACATCGAATCCAGCCAGGTGCGCGGCCGCCGCTTCTGCGCCGTGCTCAGCGGCGCGAACATGAATTTCGATCGCCTGCGCTTCGTCGCCGAGCGGGCCGAGCTGGGCGAAGGCCGGGAGGCGCTGCTCGCGGTGACGATTCCCGAGCGGCCGGGGGCGTTCCGCGCGTTCTGCGCCGCGCTCGGGGCCCGCGTCGTCACCGAGTTCAACTACCGCCTGAGCGGACGCCAGCGCGCGGAGATCTTCGTGGGCGTGGCGACGCGATCGCACGGCGAGGGTGAAGCCCTGGCGGCGCGCCTGCGCGAGCTCGGGTACGAGACGGCGGATCTCTCGGGCAACGAGATGGCGAAGCTGCACGTCCGCCACATGGTGGGCGGCCGCGCCCCCGACGTCGCCGCGGAGCGCGTCTGCCGGTTCGAGTTCCCCGAGCGTCCCGGCGCCCTGCTGCAGTTCCTCGACGCGCTGGGCGGCCGCTGGAACATCAGCCTGTTCCACTACCGCAACCACGGCGCCGACTTCGGCCGCGTCCTCGCCGCGTTCGAAGTCCCCGCCGCGGAACACGCCGCCTTCGAGTCGTTCCTGTCAGGCCTCGGCTATCGCTACCGCCTGGACGAAAACAACGACGCGTACCGGCGTTTCTTGACGTAAGCAGCACTACCCACTACGCACTACCCACTACCCACTACGCACTACGCACTACGCACTACGCACCGCGCACCGCGCACCGCGCACCGCGCACCGCGCACCGCGCACTGCGCACTGCTTACTTGACCGTGGCTACCAGCCGCTCGATCTCCCGGTATTCCCGCCAATGGCGCAGGCTCACGGAGAGGAACCCCGCGGCGGGGATGGCGATCACCACGCCGGCGGCCCCGGCCAGCACGGCGCCGGTCCACACCGTCACGATGACGACGATCGTCGAGAGGTGCATGCCGTGGCGGATCAGGCGCGGATACACCACGTAGTCCTGCGCGACGCGCAGCACGCCGAGGAACAGGACCACGGGAAGCACGCGGTCGGCCTGTGACGCGGCGATGAGCAGCACCGTCAGCGGACCGATGGCCGGCACCAGCTCGAGGATGCCGGCGAGCACGCCGAGCGAGACCGCCGATGGCGTTCCCAGCAGCAGGAATCCGAGCACGCACATCGCCCCGACGATGATGCCGGCGCCGGCCTGGGCGCGGACGTAGCCGGCCAGCGCGCTGTTCACGTCGCGGAGGTATTCCTCGAACCGCCACTGCAGGTGGCCGTGCGGCAGCACGCGCAGCGCCGAGCGCTGGAACACCGGCGCGCCGGTGAGCAGCAGGAACGCCACCACCGGCGTGACGCCGAGCCATGCGGCGTAGCGCGCCGCGGTGATCAGCTCGGCGAGCGTGCCGCGCGCGCTGTGCTCGATCGCATCCGCGACCGCGACGCCGGCCCGCGTCAGCCTCGTCCGCAGCGGCCGCGGCAGCGGCGCGAATGCCCGTTCGATCGGTCCGACCGAATCCCCCGCGAACAGGCGATCCACCGTCGTCGGCGCGGTGACGTCGATCCAGTGCCTGAGCGCCGGCTCCGCCTTGCGCCAGACCAGCGCGCCGGGCAGCAGGACCGCGAAGTAGACGACCAGGATCGCGGCGGCGTCGGAGATCGGACGGCGGCGGCGGCCGATGCGGATGCGGCGCCGGATCGGCGGCAGCGCGGGCGCCAGCACGTAGGCGAGGAACACCGACAGCAGCAGGAGGACGCCGGTTCCCTCGACCAGTCGCAGAATCACGGAATCCTTCCGGCCTTCGCCGCGGCCCGGTACGGCGCGAAGTCCTCGTGGATCTGTCCCAGGATCTTCGCGTCGACCGGCCGCGCGTCCCCTTTGTCCGGCGCCTTGTCCGAGTACAGCGTCAGCGTCACCGTTCCGCACTGCGGCCCGATCGCCGCGGGATCGTAGACGTAGAAGCCCTCGTACACGGCTTCGCTCTCACCGAGACGGTGCTCGATCTTGAACGGATGGATCGGCGTCACCTCGGCGCCGCCGCAGGCGAGCCGCATCCGGGCGAAGCCGGCCTTGATCTGCTTGATCGGCGGGAGCGACATCCCTTGCGACTGCGCGGCGCCGCGCAGCACCGTTTTCCAGAAGGGTTCGACCATCTTCGGCGTGGCGCGGATCATCAGCACCGGCGGATCGCGCCGCACGTAGTCCCACCAGTTGCCGAACTCCTGCAGCGCCCGGCGCCTGGCTTCCAGCTCGGCGAGATCGCGCGATTCCATGGCGCCGCCGCGCGCCGGCGCCCGTTCGCCGCCCTGATGACGCGCCGCGAACGTCAGCAGCGGCGTGATCACGCTGACGTCGAAGTTCTCGGCGCTGATGCGGTACGGACCGAGCGGTCCCTTCCGCTTCGCGGCCGCCTCGCGCAGCGGATCGTCCGGGAAGAGCGCCTCTCCTTCCACCGGCAGCCGCGTGCCGGAAGGGGGCGTCTCCTGCGTCAGCGTCTTCTCGGCCGCCGCCAGCAGCGGGCGAATGCCGTCGATGCGCACCGCGAGCGAGTCGGCGGAATTGAGAGGCCCCCCGTCGTCGTGCGCCGTGGTGACCGCGAACACGACGCCGGACGCGTTGAACACCGGCGCGCCGAGGCTCTCGTCGGCGATCGGAATGTCGGAGAGGATGCCGGAGGAACTGATGCGGCGGACGCTGCCGCCGACCAGGTTCTTGTCGTCCTCCATCGGGACGTTGATCGCGAAGATCCTGTCCCCCGGCGCCGGCGGCGGCGCGTCGGCGGAGCCCAGCCGGACCGGCCGTGCCGGGGCGAGGACCTGCGGATCGATCCACAACAGCGCGAGGTTGGCGCCGGCGTCCGCGGCGAGGACGCGGGCCGCGACCTTCACGCTGCGCGACACCTGCACCTCGACCGAGCGTTCGCGCCCGATCAGCCGCTGGTTGGTGGCAATCACGCCGCGTCGATCGACCAGGAATCCGGCGCCGCGCCTGAGCGGCGTCCAGATTTCCACCACGCTGTTCTGCCAGTCCAGCAGCAGTCCCGACGCGCTTGCCGGCGCGGACGGCGACGCCGCGGCGTCCGCGACTTCGGCGTTCGCCGCGTTGAAGTCGATCGTGACGGTCTGTCCCGGCGGCACGTCGACGGTGTGCCGCCACTCGTACGACTTCCCCTGGAACAGCAGCGGCTCGTCGGATTCGACGGTGTAATTGCCGGGCCGCACGCGGATCTCCGCGGTGCCGTCGGAACTGGTGACCGCTCGCTGCGGCGCCGCCGACGTGGGATTCTCGCTGATCAGCAGCGCGTGCCGCGGCACCGGCCGCACCTGCTGCTCCGTCTGGATGGCGACGCGGACGCGGATCGTTCCGGTCTGCGGCGCCAGCGCCCCGAACGCGAGAAGGACGGCGGCGAGCCAGGTCTTCATCCCCACACCCCGCCGATCCCGCCTAACGGCACGCTTGCGGGTTGGCCTTCACGAAATACGCCTTGTAGCCGGGCGACTTCGGGTCCATGCACCCTTCGAGATTCAGCAGCTCGATCTTGCGGAAATCGATCGGCGCGGTCTCCGCCTGGATCGAAATGTAGCCGCCGGTCATCGGCGTCCCGTCCACCTTCACCGCCGGATCCACCGGTGCGACGCTGCCGCCGCCGATCTGCGGCTTGGTGTATTCGAGGACCGTCTGTCCGTCGACAATGTGCTTCACCAGCTCGTCGCCGCGCACCTCGACCTCGACGCGCACCCACTGGTCGCCGTCGTAGGTCTTCGACGTCGAATTGGTGCAGTGCGGCGTGTGGAGCTTGCCGTTGAGGACGACGTTCGAGCCGGGCGTGCAGAGGTTCATGGTGGTGCGCGGCTTGCCGTCGCCGAAGCCGCCGAGCAGCTGGACCTCGATCGAGATCGGGAAGTCCTGATCCTTCAGCATCGTCTTCGGGTGAGGGCTGTGGAGCATCAGGCCGTTGTTGCGCCGCGCCCATCCCGGGCCGCCGGCGACCTGCTCGCCGACGAAGCGGTACTCGGCGGCAAGGCGGTAATAGGAGAACGGATCCTTGTAGAAGAGATGGCCGAACTCGCCGTCGAACTTCGTCCATTTGTCGTAGCGCACGGCGAGCATGCCGTTCTCGACGCGGAAGGTGTCGTTGAAGTTCTCGCCGAGGTCGTGCTTGGAGAACTTCGGCGTCCAGCCGTCGAGATCGCGGCCGTTGAACAACTGAATCCAGTCCTGCCGATTGGGGTCGGGCTTGGCGGTGGCGGTCCCCCGCTGTCCCGCGCCCGGCAGCGTGGCCGCGGCCCAGGTCACCGCCGCGAGGGCAATCCAGTGGGTGATGGTCATGGCGCTGGCGATCATACCGCCTCGCCGACCACCGGTGGGGAACCGGGCGCCGCAGGCGACCGTGACCCGGACGGCGTCTTCCGACGGGTCCGCGCGCCGCCACGAGGTACCCGGCTGTGCCACCATGAGCCATGCGCCAGATCCTCCTCGCCGCGCTGCTGCTGCTGGCGGGCGCGCCGCAGCCGGCCTCCGAGCCCCTCGTCCGCATCGGACTCACCCAGAACGCCGCGAGCGTGACCCTCAGGTCGGCGGGCGACTTCACCGTCGAGGGGCGCCGGACGCGCGCCGCCACCTTCGCGTCGGCGCTGGCGCTCGATCCCGCCGCGTCGGGCGCGATCAGGAAGGGGGACCTGCAGTACCGGATGACCGTCGAGACGGACGGCGGCGAGGTCCTCGTCCTGGCGCCGGGCGCGCGGGTCCGCGTCGAGCCGCCCGCCGCGCCGCTCGAGATCGACGCGCGCGCCTACCGCGGCGCGATGGAAGTGTTCGCCAATGCGCGACGGACGCTGACGGTGGTCAACGAACTGCCGCTGGAGGAGTACCTGCGCGGCGTGGTGCCGAACGAGCTGAACCCGACGACGTTCGGCCAGCCCGAAGCGCTCAAGGCGCAGGCGGTCGCGGCGCGGACCTACATCCAGCGGAACCTCGGCCAGTACAGCAAGGAGGGCTACGACATCTGCGCGACCGACGCGTGCCAGGTGTACTTCGGCGTCAAGACCGAGGACGCGCTGGCGACGCAGGCGGTGAACGACACCCGCGGCGTGGTCGCGACCTTCGACGGCAAGCCGATCAACGCGCTCTACAGCTCGACCTGCGGCGGCCGCACCGAGGACGCCGAGCACATCTTCAACGAGCGCGTGCCGTATCTCGTGTCGACTCCGTGCGAGTACAAGCATCCGAAGCCGCAGCTCTTCACGACGTCGCGATCGATTGCGAACTGGAAGGACGGCGTGCTCGCGGTGGCGAGGGTGAACAACTTCACCGACGCGGCGCGCTTCGTCGGCCTGCCCGAACGCGGCGAGCCGGCGGCGACGGAGCCCGCCGCGCTGGCCGCGTTCGTCCGCCAGACGTTCTATCCCACCGTGATCACGGCCTCCGACCTCGCGTTCGTCAACGAACAGGGGCTGCTGCCGGCCGGCACCTCGATCACCGCCCAGGAGCTGCTCTTCCGCATCGTCGATCGGAAGAACGCGTTCGAGTGGCAGCAGGGGGTGCTCGTCTCGTTCGACGGCAGGACGATGACGCTGATGGTGGCCGGGCAGCCGAAGGAGTTCACGCTGAATCCGGATGCGCTGATCTACCAGCGGATCGGAGACGAGCGGATCGGCCTGCGCGAGGGATCGTGGATCGGGGGGGAGCTGATCGACTTCCGCGCCGAAGGGAGCGCGATCCCGATGCTGGTCTACCGCATCAACTTCGCCAACCCGGCGGCGGACCGCTTCTCCCGGCTGGCGATCTGGCAGGTGAGAAAGACCAAGGCGGAACTCGACGCGGCGTTCCGGCCGCTCAACATCGGGGAGTTCACGGACATGCGGGTCGTGCAGCGCGGCGCGTCCGAGCGTCCGATCAGTACCGACGTCATCGGCACGAGCGGCCGGGCCGCCGTGCCCGCGCTCCGCCTGCGCACGCTGCTCGCGCTGCGCGACAGCCTGATGTCATACGACATCGAACGCAACGCCGCCGGCGCCGTCGTCGGGGCGACGTTCTTCGGACGCGGCTGGGGGCACGGCGTCGGGATGTGCCAGGTGGGCGCGTACGGGATGGCGCTCGAGGGCGCCACGTTCGACGAGATCCTGAAGAAGTATTACCGCGGAATCGAACTGAAGAAGCTCTATTGATCCCGCGGCGCGGCGGACGCCGCTAGATCTGCTGCATCAGCCCGATGACGACCGCGTCCTCGAGCGCGCCGCCGACGACGTTCGAGACGGGCAGGCGCCGGCGAACGTAGTACGCGAGATGCGCGGCGGCCACCGCCGCCGATGCGCCCAGCAGCGCGCCGATGGCGATGTTCTCGCGGTATTCGTGCGCGACGAAGCCGCCGACCACCGCGCCGATGACGGCCCGGCCGGCCAGCGGCGCCGCATCGATCCGGTTGCCGACGAAGCGGGTCTTGTCGGCGATCATCTCCGCGCCGCCGAACACCGCGATCGCCCGCGCGGCATTGCCGCCGCGCGACCGCGCCAGCGCCATTGGTCCGGCCATGCTGCGCATGCCGGTGAGCGCCCCGGCCGCCAACGTTCTCACGAGCGCCGTCCTGTTCATTGCATCCATTTCCGTTTCGTGTGATAGGTGAACGTCACGTCCACGCCCTGATGCGTGAGGCCCGCCGCGTCACGCGGCGGCCGCCTGGTCGATCCGTACTGCGCGAGCAGCGACAGCAGATTGTGCGCCCGCCGATGCCACGTGCGCTGGTAGTAGCCGGAGAGCGCCGCGAACCCGACGCGGCTCCACCAGTTCGGCATCTCGCCGCGCTGCCAGCGCGCCTCGATGCGGAAGCGGATCGCCCCCTCCGCGTCCTTCTCGAGCAGGAACCATTCCATGCCCCGCTCGATGTGGCCGTGCAGCGTGTCGTAGCGGAACCCGTACACGCCCGGCTCGTTGCGCACGTGCGTCACCAGCGCGGGACACAGATAGCGCAGCCCCCACACCTTGATCTCCAGCAGGATCCGCCGGCCGAGCAGCGGCCCCTTGGGGTCGAAGTGCGCGACGACGATCCGCGGATCGGAGAACTGGTAGTTGGCCAGCGCGACCCGGGCGCGTTCGAAGCAGGCGTCCTCGTCCGGCTTCTCGCGCGCGATCACCGCGTCGGAATGATAGTGATGCCATCCCAGCTCCCCGGTCAGCTCATCTTCGGTGCCGACGAAATTCAGCTCCGCCGCCGACAGGCGCTCGACGCGCTCGCGCAACTCGTCACTGGTCCAGCCGGAGAACAGCCGCCACTCGGCCATCAGCCGCCGACGGCGCGGAACGTCGGCGCGTGAAGCGGCTCGTCGTCTTCCGGCCCCTCCTCGACCGTTTCGGTGTCGGCGTGAATCGCGCCGGCAATCGAGGCGCCGGCGAGCGCCGCGACGTTGCGAATGAAATCGGTCCACGTATTCGTCTGCATCGCGTCGCCGATGGCGAGGAACCCGATCCGCTTCAGCGTCGTCGTCGATCGCGCGCGGCTGCGGATGTGGAAGATGACGTCCGCGGCGGGGTTCCGGTAGGCGCCGAACGTGATCCGGCCGGCCTCGGGATGCCCTGCCAGCGTGCCCAGTGTAAGGCTCTGCTCATCCTCGTGGATGACGGTGACGGCGCAGCGCTGGCCGGGCGTGATGACGATGTCGAGCCGCGCGCCACGGGCGATGCCCTGTTCGGCGGTGAACCCGACGAGCGACGCTGGCGGCAGCACGCAGAAGCGCTCTTTGACCTTCGCGATCAGCTCGACCGGCGACAGCGGAGACCCGGCGAGCACCGCCCAGTAGTCGCGCTGCAGCAGAGGTCCGGCGCCGCGGGTCGCGGGCAGCAGGTCATCTGACACGCGGTCCGAAGTGGCAACCTTGGTGCCGGATTTGCCTGCAGCTCCGGCATGAGTATCGACGTGAATCCCGCCGCCACCGAATCGCTGTCCAGCGCCGCCGCCCCGGTGGTCCGGCCGGAGCATGCCGAGGGGGACCTGGCGCGGCTGATCGAACAGCAGACGGCAAAGATTCCCTCGCACTGGTTTCTGTTCGGCGCGCTGGCCGCCATGGCGGCGTCGCTGGGCCTCGAACTCGCCGGCCGCCGCCGCGCCAGTCATTTCGTCGGCATGTGGCCCGGACCGCTGCTGATGACGGGGATGTACAACAAGCTCGTGAAGACGCTGGGGACGCGCTGACCAGGGCGGCGCGTGCCGGTTATCTGGCGGGACCGAGCAGCGCATCGACGTCGAGCAGGCCGCCGTGCCTCGCCTGCGCACGCTGCGCCTCGAGATCGCGGCGCATCCTCTCCAGCACGTCCCGGAACGTCGCCTGCGGTTCGATGGTCAGCAGGATCGGATCGCGGTCGATGACCGCGTAATCGCGGTAGCCCGCGTCGTAGGCGCGGTCGAGCCAGGTGATCGCGCCGCTGAAGTCTTTCTTCAGCGCGGCGATCGCGGCGAGCTCGATGCGCAGCGAGGGTGTATTGTCGCCGTCGGCCATCCGTTTCACGGCGCTGCGTTCGGCTTCGGCGAACACGGCGCGCGCCTGCGCCTCCCGCCCGCGCCGCGCCAGCAGGTAGCCCCGCCGCAGCCCGATGGTGAGCGGCACCATGTTCGTGCTGGCATCGCCGCCACTCGGGATCGCGGCGAGCGCCGCGTCCAGATCGGCGGAGCCGAGCAGATAGGCGAAGTCGGCGCGCAGGAACTTCAGTTCCTCGTCCTCGGGCCAGCGCTCCAGCGCCCTGGCAATCCGGTTGCGGGCGCTGTCACCGCGGCCGAGGAACCACTCGAGGTACGAGCGCAGGACGTGCGTGCGCGTGAACCGATCGTGCCGGCGCTCCGCTTCGGTCAGCACCCGATCCGCCACGTCGTCGGCGCGCAGCGTCACCAGCGGCACGCCGAGATGGTAGAAGTCGTTGCCGTCCTTGCCCGAGAGCGCGAACATGCGGCGCGCCCAGATCAATCCTTCGCTCGGCCGGCCGAAGTTCGAATACAGCACCGAGAGGTTGGACATCGCCAGCGTGTGGTTCGGATCGAGCTCCAGCGTGCGCAGCAGCGCCAGCCGCGCCTTGGCGTCCTGACCCTTCATGACGTAGCCGGACCCGATGACGAAGTAGGCGCCGGGCAGCGACGGGTTGTATTGCAGCGCCGTTTCTGCGGATCGGATGCCCTCGTCGATGTATGACGGAGCGTCGTAGTAGCCCATCAGCGTCTGCCGGAATCCCATCGACGCATACGCGGGCGCGAACGAAGGATCGAGCGCGATGGCCTTGCGCAGAAGCTCGATGGCCGCCAGGTTCCTGGCGCGATCGAACGCGGACGCCGGACGCGCCTGCAGGTACATCCGGTACGCTTCCGGACTGCTGGTGGGTCGCTGACCGAGGCGATGCTCCTCGTCGGGCGAGAGATTGGCGCGCAGCGCGCGCGATATCTGCAGCGCCACGTCCGTCTGGACCGCGAGCACGTCCGCGACGTCGCGGTCGTATTGATCCGACCACAGCGTCTGCTGCGTCGACGCATCGACCAGCTCGGCGGTAACGCGAACGCGCGGGCCTTCGAGCCGCACGCTGCCGTCCACGAGCTGCGTGACGCCGAGATCGCGGACCAGCCTCGGCGAATCGGACCCCGTCGCCGCCTCCAGCGCGTTTCGGCTCAGCAGCCGCAGCGAGGAGATCTGCGACAGCTGGCCGCGGATCTCTTCGGTCACGCCGGCCGCGAAATACCCCTGTCCCGGATCCGCCGAGAGGCTGCGGAACGGACGGACGGCGATGAGCGGACGGGGCTTCTCCGCCGGGGCCGGCGACGGCCGCCACCACCACCACGCCGCCGTGCCGGCAATCGCGAGCAGTACGATGGCCGCCGCGGCGTACACGCGCGAATGGGACGTGAGCGTGCCGCGTGCGCGGACAGCGCCTGACGCGCTGGTGACCGTAATCGTCGTGAGATCGCGCGCGAGATCGCGCGTCGACTCGTAGCGTTCGAAGGGATCCTTCGCCAGGCACCGCGCCACCACGGCGGCGAGGTGCGCGGGAATGTCGGGGTTCAGGACGTCGATCGGCGTCGGGTCCACGTCGATCGTCGCCGCCAGCGACTGCGCCGTCGTCTCCCGCTTGAACGGCCGCGTGGCGGTCGCCATCTCGTAGATCAGCAGGCCGAGCGCGAACTGATCGGAGCGATAGTCCACCGGCTTGCCGCTCGCCTGCTCGGGCGACATGTAACCGAGCGTGCCGAGCACCATGCCAGGCGAGGTGCCGACCGTTTGCGTCGCGGCGTCCGCGGGACCGCCGGCAGCGGGATCCTCGAGCTTGGCGATGCCGAAATCGACGATCTTCACCAAGCCGTCCGGCGTCAGCATCACGTTCTCGGGCTTGAGATCGCGATGGACGATGCCGGCGGCGTGTGCCTTGGCGAGCCCGTCAGCGATCTGCTGCGCGATCCGGACGAGGCGGCGGACGGGCAGCGGCCGGCCGGACATCACGTCGCGGAGCGTCTGCCCTTCGACCCACTCCATCGCCAGGTAGGCGACGTCCGCGTCCCGGCCGACGTCGTGAATCGTGAGGATGTTCGGATGGTTCAGCGCCGATGCGGCGCGGGCTTCCTGCTCGAAGCGCTGCAGACGGTCGGGACTGGCGAGTTCGCGCGGCAGGACCTTCAGCGCGACGACTCGGTCGAGCCGGGAATCGTGGGCCTTGTAGACGACCCCCATTCCCCCGCCCCCGAGCTGCTCCTTGACCTGATACGGGCCGAGCGTCCGGCCGGTCAGCATGTGCGCCGGATTGTATGCGAGGACGAGCCTGAGGTCAGGCCTCGAACTGCTCCCACCGGCGCCGCACCTGCTCCAGGATCTCGGCGAACCGCGGGTGGCCGCGAAGCGGCGCGAGCAGCGGATCGTGGTGCGCCAGGAACGGATGATTGATGAAGCCGCGGTCCACGGCTCGCTGCAGCCACGTCACCGCCTCGTCGAGCATGCCGGCGACCGCGCACCCTTCGGCGAGGAAACGAGGAAAGACATCGCTGACCGCGGTTGCGGCAGCGACCTGCGGAGAGATCAGCGCCGCCGCCGCCGCGCCCTCGCCCGCCGCACAACGGTGGAGAAACGCCGCGAGGCGCGCCGGAACCGAGTCTGCTGCCTGGGACGGGAATTCGCGGATCACGGCGCCGGCTTCGTCCGCTCTCGCGTTGAGCACGAGCACCCACACGTAGAACAGGCGCGCCATCGGATTGGCCGGATCCATCGCCAGCATCTGGCGGTACGGTGCGAGCGCCGCGGATGCACGCCCCTCCAGGAGATCGGCGAACGCCGGCATGCACCGGTTCAGCGGCGTGAGCGGATCGATCGTCAGCAGACGATCCAGCAGCGGCCGCGCCTCATGGACGCGGCCGGAGATCAAGTAACAGTTGCTGAGGAGCAGCAGCGTGTCGGCGTTGTTCGGGTCCGCGTCGAGCGCCGCTTTCAGCTGCCGCACGGCGTCCTGGATCCGTCCGCGCGCGTAATCGATCCAGCCCCGCAGCTGCCGGCTCGCGGCCGACGACGGTTCCAGCGCCGAGACGCGGTCCGCGCACCGTTCGGCCGCGTGCAGCGGACCATCCGTCGTATCGATCCCCGCCTCGCGGTACTGCAGCTCGGCGAATCCGAGAGCTGCATAGAGGGTGGCATTGTCACCGATCATGTCCAGCGCCGCACGCAGCAGGCGCACGGCGTGATCGAGCGAGTCCTTGCGCCAGCGCCACACGTCCTGCCGCGCCTGCAGGTAGCACTCGTACGCGCGCAGGTGATCGATCGGCCGCGTGGCCAGCCGGCGGTCTTCCTCCGGCGTCAGCTGTAAGGCGAGGGCGCGAACGATCGTGCGGGCCAGCCGCTCCTGCATCTCGAACACGTCGTCTACCGGTCCGCTGTACTTGCCGGCCCACACCGTCTCGTCCGCCGGCGCGTCGACCAGCCGTGCGGTGATGCGCAGCTGATCGCCGGCGCGGCGCACGCTGCCTTCGACCAGGTACCGCACCCCGAGTTGTGCGGCAACGGCCTGCGCGTCCTTCGCCGTCGAGGAGATTCGCGCCGCCGAGCGCCTGGAGACGACGCGCAGCGCCCGCACCCCGGCCAGGTCGGCGGTGATCTCCTCGCTCAACCCGTCAGCCAGGTAGGCGTTCTCCGGATCCGTGCTCAGGTTGGCAAACGGCAGGACCGCGATCGCCGGATGACCGGCCGGCGCGGCGCCTCGCGGTGCGCTCGATCCGGCGCGCCGCCAGGCGTCCAGCTCGGACTTGAACGCGTAGACGCTGCCGAGCGTGCCGTGTAGGTGACGATGCACGGGCATGCCCTCGTCGTGCTCCCAGCGGCGCACGGTGCGAACGCCGCGGTCCATGTAGCGCGCGATCTCCTTCCACGAGTCGAGCCGATCGCCGGGGTGTTCGGTCACCGCGGCTCATTCTAGTGCCGCGACGTCCGGCGGCGGGCCAAAGCGGGCCATCGGCGCGTGGCCGTCTTTGCGATGTTGGCGCTGCCCCGCCCGGAGCGTAGGGTGGCGCTGGAGGTTCTCATGGGCGCCCATCTCGCATCGTTTGCCGCCGTCGCCTGCCTGCTGCTTGGCTCCGATTCATCGGCCACCATCGACGTGACCGGCACCGGGGTGGACCTGCTGAATGGCGCGATCGTCCACGCCGAGCAGGCCACCGCGAACGGCAAGATCCAGCGGAGCACGGAAACCGTCGAGCTGTCCGGCGACCTGCGCGGACGGGTGCTCTATCACGTCACGTCGGTGTTCGACTTCGTGAACGGCACGCTGGTGAATACCGGCGAGCAGGTCTACTCCGGCACCATCGCCGGATCCGAGCCGGTGCTGATTCACGACGACCAGTTCCGCTTCGAGGTCGATCTGAAGACCGGATCGGAGTTCGGCCGCGTGTTCCTGTTCAATCACCTGGCTGGGCCGAAGGTGCGCTGCGCGCTCGACGTGACCGGCACAGGCGTCAACGCCGACGGCAATCCCACGTTTGTGTACCGAGGCACGTGCACGTTCCGCGGCCGGTGATGCCACCGCCGAGACGGCGCGGCGAGCACGACGGTTGCTACAGGCACTCGCACGAGGTGTGCGATGTCCATGCGCTTGCCGATGTACGGCGGACTGTTGCTGCTTTTTGTCCTCGTCGCCTGCGACCGGACGGACGTGTCGGTCACCAACGCGCCTACCGCGCTCACCGCCAGCGTGACCAGCTCGACCTTCGGCTTCGAACCCGCGACGCTCAGGCCGGAGTTTCTTCCCGGCCGGTGCGGGCCCGGACCGCTGTTCGGCACCCGGATCATCATCGTGATCCGCGGCGGCGACGTGACGCTGCGCGGCCTGCGGTTCAGGTTCACCGACATGCTCGGCGTCACGTCCCTGCCGCGCGTGATGCCGATACCCAGCGCGTCGCCGCTGACCGCTCCAGTCTCGACGCTGCCCACGCTGCCGATTCCGATCCCCGGCATCGCTCCGCTGCCGTCGACGGGACCGATTCCGATTCCCGGGACTCTGCAGTCGCTCCCGTTCTTCCTGGCGTTCGACTGCGGCGTCGCGTCCGAGGGCACGCTCGTGATCTTCATCGACACAGACGACGATCGCGGACGGACGCACACATCGGAGCTGCGCGCCCGGGTCGGTCCCTAGCCGCCGGCAGGGTCTTGCCGCTCACGGCCGGACTGCACTCGTTGTCGTCTAAGCTGTAATCGTGGGTATCTTCCGGCAGGGGTGTATCCGTGTGCTGTGCTGCGCCGCGATTGCGGTGTACGGGCAGACCGGCCTCGGCGCCGCGCCGCAGGACCCCGGAGATCCGCCCGCGCCGTCGTTGTCGCGCATCAAGCAGCGCCTGAACAAGCCTGCCGCCACCCGTCTCGCGCCGAAGGAGCCGGTCCAGCTCCGGCCCACGTTCCGCACCCACGTCACCGGCCGCCCCTGGGTGCCGACGCTGGAGGAGCACCTGCGCGAGACCTTCACGCTCACTGATTTCCAGCGGCAGTATGCGGCGTATGCCGGCAGGTGCTGCGGTCTTGATCTCGGTGCGCTCGTCGGCACCATCGATCGCGCGCTGGCGGAGCGCCGGGAGCGGAAGATCCGGGAAGAGGTCGCCCGCGAGCTGGCCTTCGTCGAGGCGTCACGCCCCCCCGTGAAGGACGACCGGTAAACAGTCGATAATGGCCGCCGCATGAAGCGGCGTGATTTCCTGCACACGATGGCCTCGGCGGCGGTGGCGGCGGCGGCGCCGTTGCGCGCCCAATCCACCGCGCCCCGAATCGATGCCGCCAGGCTCCGCCAGGAGATCGAGGCGCTCAGCGCGTTCGGGCGGCCCGCCGGCGGCAGCTTCGCCGACGGCGTCAGCCGGACGGCGTACTCGGACGCGGATATCCAGGGACGCGCGTATGCGATCGGCCTGATGCGCGGCGCCGGACTGAATCCGCGCATCGATCCGGCCGGGAACATCTTTGCCGTGCGCGCCGGGCAGGACGCGACACTGCGCCCGATTCTCTTCGGTTCCCACATCGATTCGGTCCCGCAGGGCGGCAACTTCGACGGCGACCTCGGGTCGCTCGCGGCGATTGAGACCATCCGCGCCCTCGACGCCGCACGCATCGTCACGCGGCATCCGCTCGAAGTCGTCATCTGGGCGCACGAAGAAGGCGGGACGTTCCCCAACGGCCTGAATGGCAGCCGCGCCGCCGCCGGGCAGCTCGTCGCCGGAGAGATGGATCAGATCCATCAGGGCCTGCGCAAGGCAGACGGCATTCGCCGCATCGGCGGGGATCCCGATCGGATCGCCGGCGCGCGCCGGCAGCCGGGCACGATTCACTGCTATCTCGAGCTGCACATCGAACAGGGCGGCACGCTCGATCGGCGGCGCGTCCAGATCGGCGTCGTCGAAGGAATTGTCTCGATCTCGCGGTACCGGGCGACGGTGAGCGGTTTCGCCAATCACGCGGGCACGACGATGATGGCGGATCGGCAGGATGCGCTGATCGCGGCGTCGCAGGTCGTGCTTGCGGTCCGCGAAGAGGTGACGCGCGTGCAGGGACCGCAGGTCGGCACCGTCGGGCGCCTCGACGTCACGCCGAATGCCGCGAATGTCATCCCCGGCAGGGCGGAGCTGACGATCGAGCTGCGCGACCTGTCGGAAGCGAAGCTGGCGTCGATCGCGGACGCGATCGCGTCCCGCGCGCGTGCGATTGCGTCAGCGACGAAGACGACGATCGAGATCGCGCCGACCGGCCATTACGGACCGGCGCTGGCGACGCCGTCGGTGCAGTCCGCGATCGAGCGCGCCGCGGCGGGCCTCGGCTTCACCCACACGCGGCTGCCCAGCGGCGCCGGCCACGACGCCCAGATGGCGGCCACGCTCGGGCCCATGGGCATGATCTTCGTGCCGAGCATCGGCGGCATCAGCCATTCGCCGAAGGAACGGACCGAGTGGGACGACTGCGCCCGCGGCGCCGACGTGCTGCTCCGGACCGTGCTGGAGGTCGATCGCCTGACCCTGTGACAGAAGCCGGCAGCCGGAAGCTGGAAGCCGAAAGCTGGAAGCCGGCAGCCGGAAGCTGGAAGCCGACAGCTGGAAGCCGGAAGCGGCCAGCTCTATTCAGGGCCGCTTTCCCGGCGCAGGCGCTCGAGTCCGGCGGCGCGGGACGGCTCCAGCGGGACGTCGGCCAGCAGCCCGCCGAACTCCAGCACCAGCCGCACCGCGTCGCAGGCGGCGCAGAGCACCAGTGCGCCCCCCTGGCTCCGCGCGCGCCCTGCCGACGCGTCGACAGCCATCAGCCCGGCGCTGCTCATGTAGTCGATCTCCTGCAGATCGAGCATGACGGCGCGATAACCCTCGGCGAGTCCTTGAATTACCGCGTCTATCAGCGCGCCGGACGAGGCCGTGCCGAGCCTGCCGCCCAGCCGCAGGACCAGGACGCCGTCCTGAATCTCCCGGTCGATTTCGAGCCGCCATACCGATTTCATCGAGTTTGACCGTTGGTCCCGCTATAGACTCAGCCCGCCCCACGGCGCCAACTTTTCGTAACGGCGAGTGTATTTCAATGCAGAACCCTGACGACGACGGAGCGCTGGCGCAGCGGGCGGTGGCGGGCGACGTCGAGGCGTTCGAGGTGCTGGTGACCCGCCATCAGCGGGTGCTGTTCAAGGTGGCGCTGCGGATGCTGGGCGACCCCGCGGACGCGAGCGACGCCACCCAGGCGGCCTTCGTGAAGGCGTTCCAGAACCTCCGGAGTTTCGACCCGCGGTTCCGGTTCTTCAGCTGGATGTATCGGATTCTGCTGAACGAATGCCTGAACGCGCGGCGCGGGCGGCGGCGGCACGAGCAGGAGGAAGCGGCGTTCGAGCTGGCGGGAAACGGGACGCCGCTCGACGCGCTGGAGCGGAGCGAGCGGAGGCAGCGCGTGCAGAAAGCGTTACTGGCACTCACCGACGAATACCGGCAGGTGATCGTGCTGCGGCATTTCGCCGACCTTTCGTACGACGACATCGCGGCGACGCTCGAGATTCCCGCCAAGGTCGTGAAGTCGCGGCTCTATTCGGCGCGTCAGCGGCTCGCGGAAATGCTGCTGGGAGAGATGAGCTGATGGATCGAACTGAACGCGACGAGCCGTTCCGCAGTCCGGCGATGGATCGCGTGAACGCGCTGCTGGACGAACTCGACGACGGCGACCCGCCGCCTCCGAACCTGGTGCGGGACGTGATGGCTTCCGTGCGGGCAGGCCGCACACGTGCATCTTACGGAGGAAAGGACACGTTCATGGCGAAAAAGGTGTTAATCGGGCTATCCGCGGCCGCCGCGGTGTTCATCGCTGTTTTCACCACCACCGGCTGGCCGCTGGTCGACAGGGGCACCGAAGGGGCGATCGGCGCCGCCAAGCGCCAGCAGGCGCAGCAGTTGACCGCGTCGGACGTGAAGCTCGGCGACGCGTCCATTCAGGAGGTCCTTCAGAGCGACGTCGTGGCGCGCCTGATGAAGGACCCCGAAGCGCGGTCGCTGATGGCCGACGCCGCGGTGCGCGATGCGCTGGCGAACGCGCAGGTTCGTGACGCCCTCCGCAACGCGCAGGTCCGCGAAGCGCTCATGAACGCGCAGATGCGCGAAGCGCTCCGCAACGCGCGGATGCGTGAAGTGCTGGCCAATGCCCAGACGCGCGAGGCCCTGGCGAACGCGCACGTTCGCGAGGCGCTGATGAACGCCCAGGTGCGGGAAGCGCTCGCCAGCGCGCAGGTGCTCGAGGCGCTGAGGAACGCGCGGGTCGTCGAGCTGGTCGCGAAGAACTACGCCGCCGGCAGCCGCGAAGCCGTCCGCCTGGCGCGCGAGAACGAGGCGCTCGTGCGGGCGCTCAAGGTGGAGGCGTTCGCCGAGGCGCTGAAGACCGGCGCCATGGCCGAAGCGCTCCGCTACGACGCAGTGCTGCGCGCGCTCGAGAGCGGCGCGCTCGGACGCGCCGCCGAGAGCGGTCTGCTGGCGCGGGCCCTCGATCAGGCCGCGCTGGCGCGGGCCATCGAATCCGGCGCCATCGCCCAGGCGCTCGAGAGCAGCGCCATCGCCGACGCCATCGGCCGCGGCGCGCTGGGCCGGGCCATGGAGAACGCCGCCATCGCCGAAGCGATGCGGACCCAGGCGTTCGCCGACGCGCTCTCCAGCCGCGCCTTCGTCGACGCCCTCGGCGCCAGAGCCCTGGCCGTCGCGCGGTAACGCCCGGAGGACGACAGCATGCAGCCGGCCGCCCCGTGCGGCCGGCTCGTGCTGTACGCTGCCCCTCGCATGGTCCGCCGGGCCCTCGTTCGGATCGTCCTGACCGTCACGGTCCTGCTCGCCTGCAGCCGGTCCGTCCGCGCGCAGCTCACCACCGTCGAAATCCCCGAAGTCCGCATCGTCTATTTCGATGGCACCGAGTCGTACCTGGTGCCCCACGCGGCGCGCGTGTTCCTGAACGCGCTGGCGTTCGAACGGCGGCTGTTCGGCTTCGACTCGCGCGAGCGGATGACGATGCTGCTCGTCGATCTCGCGGACGCCGGCAACGCCGCCGCCGGCGTGGTGCCGCGGAACGTGATCTCGGTCCAGATTGCGCCGCTCAACTTCGCCTTCGAGACGATGGCGGCCAACGAGCGGATGTCGACGCTGACCAACCACGAACTGGTCCACATCCTGACGATGGATCAGGCGGCCGGGGCCGATCGGACGTTCCGGCGGCTGTTCGGCGGCAAGGTGCTGCCGCTCGCCGAGCACCCGGAGTCGCTGCTCTACTGGTATCTGACCACGCCGCGCGTCGCCGCGCCGCGCTGGTACCACGAGGGAATTGCCGTCTTCGTCGACACCTGGATGGCCGGCGGCCTCGGCCGCGCGCAGGGCGGCTACGACGAGATGGTGTTCCGCGCGATGGTGCGCGACAACGTCCAGTTCTACGACCCGCTCGGGCTGCTGTCGGAAGGGACCAAGATCGACTTCCAGACGCAGGTGAATTCGTATCTCTACGGCACGCGGTTCATGACCTGGCTGGCGCGCCGCCATACGCCGGAGAAGCTGATCGAGTGGGTGTCGCGCGGGCCCGGCAGCCGCGGCTACTACGCCTCGCAGTTCCGGAAGGTGTTCGGCGTCTCGCTCGAGTCCGCGTGGCAGGCGTGGGTGGCGGACGAGCATGCGTTCCAGCAGCAGAACCTGGCGCAGGTGCGGCAGTATCCGCTGACGCCGTTTCGCGACATCACGTCGCGCCCGCTCGGCTCGGTGTCGCGCGCCTACTTCGATGCGGCCACCGCGTCCCTCTATGCGGGGCTCAACTATCCCGGCGCCGTCGCGCACGTCTCGCGCATCGCCACGGCGGCCGGCACGCTCGAGCGCCTGGTCGACATCAAGGGGCCGTTGATCTACACGGTGACGTCGCTGGTGTGGAATCCGTCGGATCGCCGGATCTACTACACGACCGACAACGGATCGCACCGCGATCTCGTGCAGCTCGATCCGGCGACGCGGCGCACCCGCGTCCTCCAGAAGGATGCCCGTATCGGCGACCTCGCCTACAACGCCGCGGATCGATCGATCTGGGGCATCCGGCACCTCAACGGCCTGTCGACGCTGGTGCGCATGAAGCCGCCGTACGCCGACTGGGAGCGCATCATCACCTGGCCGTACGGGACGTCGATGTACGACATCGACATCTCGCCCGATGGCTCGCGGATCTCCGGATCGTTCGGGGAAATCTCGGGGAAGCAGGACGTCCGGGTGCTGGACATCGCGGCGCTGCTCGGCGGCGAGACCGCGCCGGTGGCGCGCTTCGACTTCGGCACCGCGACGCCGAACGGCTTCGTGTTCTCGCCGGACGCCCGCTACCTGTTCGGCAGCTCGTACTACACCGGCGTCTCCAACATCTTCCGGTTCGATCTGGCGACGAAGAAGCTGGATGCCGTCAGCAACACCGACTCGGGGTTCTTCCGTCCGGTGCCGCTGCCTGACGGCGGGCTGATCGTGTTCCGCTATACCGGACAGGGATTCGTGCCGGCGCGGATCGATCCGAAGCCGCTCGAGGACGTCAGCCCGATCACGTTCCTCGGCGAGCGTCTCATCGAGGAGCGGCCGGTGCTGAAGACGTGGATGCTCGGGTCCCCCGCCGCCGTGCCGTATGACACGATCGAGAAGCGCACCGGCACCTACCGGCTGGGCGGCGGTCTCCAGCGCGAGTCGTTCTATCCGATCGTGCAGGGTTACAAGGACACCGCCGCCGGCGGCGTGGCGCTCAACCTGTCGGACCCGCTGATGTTCAACCGCCTGCGCCTGACCGCGTCCGTCTCGCCGGCCGCGAACGTCTCCGCCGGCGAGCGCGTCCACCTCTCCGCGGACTACGAGCGCTACGACTGGCGCGCGAGCGCGTCGTGGAATCGCGCCGACTTCTACGATCTCTTCGGACCGACGAAGGTCGGACGCAAGGGATACCGGTTCCTCGCCGGCCGCCGCAGCGCGCTCGTCTTCGACGAGCCGCGCCGGCTCGACCTCGATGTCAGCGCCGCGGTGTCCGGCAACCTCGATCGGCTGCCCGAGTTCCAGAACGTGGCCGTCGACGTCGACCGGCTGGTGACGCTGCGATCGGCGCTCACCTTCACCGACGTCCGCAACTCGCTCGGCTACGTCGACGAAGAGACCGGGCGCAAGTGGTCGCTCGAGCTGCGCGGCGACGTCGTCAATGGGACGCTCTTTCCGCGGCTGCACGGCACGTTCGACCGCGGCCGCGGCCTGCCGCTCGGCCACTCGTCGATCTGGCTGCGCACGGCCGGCGGATTCTCGCCGCGCGATCGCGACGACCCGTTCGCCAACTTCTACTTCGGCGGCTTCGGCAACAACTACGTCGACCGCGGCGACGAGAAGCGCTACCGCCACGTCGAGAGCCTGCCGGGCGTCGAGCTGAACGAGATCCCGGCGCGCAACTTCGCCAAGGCGAGCGTCGAATGGAACCTGCCGCCATGGCGGTTCCGCCGTCTGGGCACGCCCGGCCTGCACGCGACGTGGCTCCGCCCGGCGGTGTTCGCCACCGGCCTGGCGACCAACCTCGACGAGCGCGCCGCGGGACGGCGCGTGGCCAGCATCGGCGGCCAGGTCGATCTGCGGCTGACGGTGCTCTCCAACCAGGACATGACGCTGTCGTTCGGCGGCGCCGTCGCGATCGCGGACGGCCGGCGTCCCGCCGGCGAGCTGATGCTCTCCTTCAAGATCCTGCGATGAACGTCGCGCTCGCCATCGTCCCGGTGCTGATCCTGCTCGCGCTGCTGCAGCTCATGGACACGTTCAAGCTGGTGCGGCTGACCGCGGTGCTCGCGACGATCGCCGCCGGGGCGCTCGTCGCCCTGTTCTGCCTGCCGCTGCACGACTGGCTGCTCGACGCCACCGGCATGCGTCTGACGACGCTGACCCGCTACGTCGCGCCGCTGACCGAGGAGACGTTGAAGGGGCTCGTCGTCATCATGCTGTTGTGGCGCCGGCGGATCGGCTTCCTCGTCGACGGGGCCGTCCATGGTTTCGCCGTCGGCACCGGCTTCGCCATCGTCGAGAACATCGACTACCTGTCGCATCTCGCGAACGCGCCGCTGCTGCTGTGGTTCGCGCGGGGCCTGGGCACGGCGACCCTGCACGGCACGCTGACGGCGCTGTTCGCCATCGGCGTGAAGACGATGATGGACCGCGGCGAACGGCGGCTGTGGATCGCCGCGGCGCCGGGTCTCGCCCTGGTGATCGGCATCCATGCCGCGTTCAATCACCTGCCGCTGCCGCCGCTGGCGCTGACGCTGCTGGTGCTGATGGTGATGCCGTGGCTGATGATTGCCGCGTTTCAGCGCAGCGAGCGCGCCACGCGCGAGTGGGTGGGTGCGGGCCTCGATCTCGACATCGAGCTGCTCGATCTGATCAAGTCCGAGCTGTTCGCGGCCACGCGCTTCGGCGCGTATCTCCAGGAGCTGCGGGCGCGGTTCGGCGGGATCGTGGTCGCGGACATGTTCTGCCTGCTGCGGCTCGAGCTGGAGCTGGCGGTGCAGGCCAAGGCGATGCTGCTGGCGCGCGACGCGGGACTGGCGATCCCGGTCACGCCCGATCTGCACGCCAGCCTGCAGGAGCTGCGCTCGCTGCAGGCGTCGATCGGGCGCACCGGGCTCCTGGCGCTGAACCCGCTCCAGGTCTCGTCCGATCGCGATCGCTGGCACCGCTACCTGCTGGCGGCGGAGGCCTCGTCGCGAACCGGCGGCTAGCTCATTTCTTCTTCGCGGCGTAATCGATCGCGAACTGTTTGAGCTGCGCGTTGGTCAACCCGAGCGCCGCCGCTTCGGTGCCGGCCTTCTCGGCGTCCCACTTGTCCACGACCATGCGCTTGATCATCCACATCGCCGCGGCGCGATTGCCGCTGCCGCAGTGGACGAACACGGGCTGCGCCTGCGGATCGACGATCGCCTCGAGGAAGCGGTCGGCGACCGCCGGGTCCGGCGTGTTGCGGTTCATCGGGATGTGGACGTACTTGATCCCGGCGCCGCGCGCCGCCGCGGCCGATTCCTGCACCTGGGCGCCGGCTTCCGACGCCTCACGCAGGTTGATGATCGACTTATAGCCGAGCTTGGCGACTTCCTGGATGCCGTCGAGCGTCGTCGCGCCGGCGCACGCGATCGTGGAATCGAGCCTGGCGAAGTTGGTGACGCCGGTCACGGTCGGTCTGGTGACCTGGGGCGGCTGCGCCGCGGCGAGCGTGACGGCCATCAGCGTGGCGGTGATGAGTGTTTTCATGGCCGCATTATGTCGCAACCGTTGTGGATTAGGATCGTCGGACACCCGTCCAGGAGGCATGATGCGCACTGCCGGCCGTTTTCTCACGATGCTCGTTCTCTTTGCCGCGATCGGCGGCACTGCCGCCGCGCAGGCCCCGTCCACGATCACCGGCGTCGTGACCACGAAAGCGGACGGACTGCCCGTGCCGGGCGCGGCGGTGGCCCTGGTCGGCTCCGATGTCACCGTCACCACCGGCAACGACGGCCGCTACACGATCGAGCTGCCGCCCGCGTTCGTCCGCGCCGGCAAGGTGCAGATCAAGATTGACGCGCTCGGCCTGCCGTCGCGGATCATCGACGTCACGCTGAACACGGCGGCGGCGGCGACGACGCAGGACGTGGCGTTGAGTCTCGGGTTCGAGGAATCGATCACCGTCGGCTCGCGCGTGATCGGCGCCGAGGCGCACAAGGCGGTGCCCGTCGACGTGATCACCTCCGAGCAGATCGCGTCCACCGGGTATGCGGAAACCGCGCAGGTGATCCAGGCGATCGCGCCGTCCTTCAACTTCCCGAGGCCGACGATCACCGACGGCACCGATACCGTCCGCCCGGCGACGCTGCGCGGCCTCGGTCCCGATCAGGTGCTGGTGCTGGTGAACGGCAAGCGGCGCCATCAGAGCGCGCTGGTGCACCTGAACGGCAGCATCGGGCGGGGATCGACGGGTGTCGATCTCAACGCCATTCCGGTGTCGGCGATCGAGCGGATCGAAGTGCTGCGCGACGGCGCCGCGGCGCAGTACGGGTCGGACGCGATCGCCGGCGTGATCAACATCGTCCTCAAGGGCGGGGTATCGGCGCCTGAAGTCACGAGCAAGTTCGGGCTGTCGACGGGCAGCTTCGTCGGCAACAGCTGCAACGCGGGCGGGACCAGCTGTCAGGAGGGATCGACCATCGACTTCTCGGACGGCGAGCTGTTCGACGCCGGCGGATCGTGGGGGCTGCGCCTCGGCCAGGGCAGCCTGACGATCGCGGCGGAGTACCGCCGGCACAATCGCACCAACCGCGCGTCGTTCGATCCGCGCGACCAGGTGGTCGCCGGCGACGCCGGCAACAACAGCGTGCCCCAGCCGAACCATCGCTGGGGGGATCCGGACACCCGCGACACGATGACGTTCGTCAACGCCCAGGTGCCGCTCAACGGGCGGCAGACGCGGTTCTTCTACGCGTTCGGCGGGTTCAGCCGCCGCGAGGCCAACAGCGCCGGCTTCTATCGCCGGGCCAACGACGTCCGCAACTGGCCGCAGATCTATCCGCTCGGCTTCCTGCCGGAGATCCGGCCGACGGTGATCGACGCGTCGGTCGCCGGAGGGGTGCGCGGCGCGTGGAACAACTGGGCGTGGGATGCCAGCGGGTCGTTCGGGCGCAACAGCTTCGAGTTCACCATCGGCAACTCGCTGAACGTGTCGCTCGGGCCGGCGATCCCGCCGAACCAGACCGAGTTCGATGCCGGCACGCTGCGGCTCGGACAGGTGGTCGGCAACGTCGACATCAGCCGCGGATTCAAGGTGGGCAGCCTCGCCGGCCCGCTCAACGTCGCGTTCGGCGCCGAAGTGCGCCGCGAGCAGTATGAAATCGAGGCCGGCGAGCCCAATTCCTACAACAACGGCGGCGTGCGCAACCGCGCCGGCGGCATCGCCGCGATCGGCGCGCAGGTGTTCCCGGGCTTCCGTCCGTCGAACGAAGTGAACGAATCACGGCACAGCCAGGCGGCCTACGTCGACGTCGAAGGGGAGGTCGTCAACCGGCTGCGGCTGGGATTCGCCGGACGCACCGAGCATTACAGCGACTTCGGCGGCACCGTCGACGGCAAGGTCAGCGCGCGCCTCGAGATCGATCGCCGCTTCGTCGTCCGCGGCAGCGTGAGCAGCGGCTTCCGCGCGCCGTCGCTCGGCCAGTCGTTCTTCTCGTCCACCGCGACCAACTTCGTCAATCTCGGACAGGGGCTGGTGCC
Organism: Vicinamibacterales bacterium; assembly: GCA_035699745.1. Classification (NCBI taxonomy): domain Bacteria; kingdom Pseudomonadati; phylum Acidobacteriota; class Vicinamibacteria; order Vicinamibacterales; species Vicinamibacterales bacterium. Next base: position 36,817 of record DASSPH010000005.1, on the reverse strand, counting down.
GGTCGAATCGCTGACCCTGCCGGTGACCTCCGCACCGGCGCGTGCGCTCGGCGCGGCGGACCTCAAGCCGGAGCAGTCCACGCACGTCAGCGGCGGCGCCGTGGTCTCGCCGATCCCCGGACTCGACATCACGCTCGACTTCTATCGCGTCGCGATCGACGACCGCATCGTCCTTTCCGGCAATTTCACCAACGACCCGCGGATCGACGCGCTGCTGGCGCCGTTCGGCGCCAACAGCGGGCGCTTCTTCACCAATGCGATCGACACCCGCACCAACGGCGTCGACCTCACGGCGGCGTATCGCGTGGCGCTGGGGACCGCGGGGGCGCTGCGGCTGCAGGGGGGCTTCAATCACACCAGGACGGAGATCGTCGGCAGCGTCGCCACGCCGCCGCAGCTCGCCGGCTTCGATCAGGTGCTGTTCGATCGCATCGAGCGGCGGCGGATCGAGTGCGGCCAGCCGCGCGACAGCGTCCGCGCCAACGCCGACTGGCGCCTCGATCGGTGGGGGGTGAACGCCATGTTCTCGCGGTTCGGCGAGTTCTGCAGCTTCACCGCCCGTCCGGCCGACGATCAGACCTACAGCCCGAAGTGGCTCACCGATCTGGAAGCGTCGTATCGCATCGGCCGCGAGCTGACGCTCGCCGTGGGGGCGCAGAACCTGTTCAACATCTTCCCGGATCGCAACATCACCGTGAATTCGTTCAACGGCATTCAGACGTTTCCCAGCCACTCACCGTTCGGCATGAACGGGCGCACGATTTACGGCCGGGTTGCGTGGAAGCTGTAGAGGCGCGCAAAAAGTCCGCTTGATCTCCGCGCGCGAGAGGCGCATAGTGGCATCGAACTCCAACAAGGAGGGACATATCGAGCTGCCGCCGGACCACTTACGGGGCCGGTCGCGTCTCGCCGCACGCATCGCCGCGGCTCAGGATTTTCCGAACACGCGGTCTCACCATTGCGCGGCGCGACGCGGCCGGCCCTGATTGTTTCGGGACCCGGCCGCGCGCAGCAGATCAAGGCAGCTCGTCGTAGTTCGGGCAATACTCCGAATCCGGCGGCACGCGGATCCGCACCTTCCGGTCGCACGGATTGTCCATCGGCTCACCCAGCTCGCCGTCGATCTCCCTCTCGGTCGTCGGCATGATGTGCTCGTCGGGCGTGTCCTTCACGTCGTAGATGGTCTTCAGCAGCAGGGCGTGCGTGATCGTCTTGTACTTGTGCCCCTGCGGATGCATCTCGAGCGGTCCCGAGAAGACGAATAGCGACAGCTTCCTGCCCTGGCCGACGACGATGGGGCTGGCGGTCGCGCCGGCGATGGTGATCGTCGGCGCTTTCACGTCGAGCACCGCGACGTCCGACAGATCCTTCTTGTTCCGCGAATCGCCGCCGACCCACCACTGAACCTTTTCGGCCGTCTGATTCACGGCTTTCCCGTCGGTGAGATCGCCGTCCTTCAGTTTGAAGATCGAGTTGATGGCCGGGTTCTTCGATGGATCCCAGTCTCCTTTCCGCGTCCACTTGCCGGCGGCGACCCTGCCGTAGTTGGCCAGCCGCTGGCACTTGTTGGTCGCCTTGTCGTTCTTGCCGGTGACCGTGACCGTCTTCCCGACGAGGCAGACCGCGTTGAACCCCGTCAGCGGCAGACGTTGCGCTGCCGCGCCGCGCAGCGCGGGCAGCGGCGTGCCGCCGTTGAATTCCGCCGTGTTTCCTGCCAGATAGCTGGCGTGCTCGAGCCGGTGGCCGTTGTGCGACAGCCCCTTGCCGCTCAACTGCAGCCCGATGAGGCCGCTGCCGTCCTGGACGAAGACCGTGCCGCCGACGAAGAACAGCCGGAGCTCGGCGTCGCCGGCCTGTCCCGCCGCAGGCGGCGGCGGATCCTCGAAGCAGCCGGCAAGCGCCGCGGCTGATGCGGCGACCGACGTTTGCACGAACTTTCGACGCGTGATCATGCTCAACTCCTGCTCATAGAGACCCGAGAACCGCAACGTTCGCCCACATCCCCGGCGGCTGTCCGCCCTGCGCCCATTCGCGCTGCACCGCGTGCAGCGCCTCCGCCGGCGAGCGCCCCGCCGCGATACGCCGATGGACCTCCGGAAAGAACCGCCGCGCCGCATCGTCGTCGACGTCCTGCAGCGTCGCGATCACGGATCCGGCGCCGGCGGTCAGGAATGCCCACGCCACGCCGACGCTGCCTTCGCCGCGGACCGCGCTGCGGCCGGCGGTGGCGCACGCGGCGAGGACGACCAGCCGCACGGACGAGAGGTCCACGGCGGTGATGTCGCCGACGAACAGGCGGTCGGCGCCCGACGGCCCGGCCAGCAGCAGGTGCGCGAGCTGCGGATACGGCGCGACGCTGTTGGCGTGGCTCGACACGTGCAGCACGTCGGCCCGCGGCGCCAGCTCGAGGACGCGCGCCGGCGTTGCGGCCGCCGAATCGAGCAGCACCGAACGCGCGTAGACGGCGGCGATCTCCCGGGCTTCCGCGCGCGCGCCGGGCAGCGGAAGGCTGCCGTCCGCTACGGCGGCGGAGACGATCAGCGCCGTCCCGCGTTCGAGCTGCTTTCCCGATCGGCTCAACGCGACGGTGGCGCTCGGCGCGCTGATCAACGAGAGGACGGAGACGATCTCGGTTCCGCTCGCGGCGTCCCACAGCGCCGGCCAGGCGACGTGATTCCAGGCCCCGTCTCCTATGACGGCCGCCACCCGCTTTTTCCGCATGGCCGGCCAGTGCGGATGGATGGCGAGCTCGAACAGCCTGGCCGAGGACGGCGCGCGGCGCTGGTTCTGCTCGACGCTGCGCCGGTGTGCGGTGACGAGCTGGTCGAGTTCAGCCTGACTGATCCGGGCGCGGCCGATCGTCACGGCGCCGCGCTCGATCCACCACGTGACGAGATCGTCGGCGGACTGATCCAGCAGCAGGATGCCTTCGTCGTCTTTCAGCCGCTGCCGCGCCTCGAGCAGGCCGAGCGGCTGCATCTTCCGGAGATCGAGATGCGTGCGAGCGCGGCCGCGCTCGAACATCTCGAAGGCCGCGGGCAGATCCTCGCGGCCCGGCGCCAGCGACAGGCGCGTCGCCTCCGCATAGAGGCCCCACACCGGCTCGAGCGCGGCGAGCCGCGATGGGTCGCGCGGATCCACCGACCCGAGCGCCGCCTCGAACTCCGTGAGGCCGCGCTCGACCGCGGCGCGCGCGGCGTCGCGCCGTCCGAGCCGGGAGAGCGCGCGGCTTTGCAGGAGCGACGCCTCGGCGAGGCGAACCGGTTCGCTGGTCGCGGTGATCAGACCAACGGCGCGCTCGGCGTCGGCCGCGGCGGTGGCCGGATCCGTGGCGCCGCGCACTTCGGCGGATCCGAGAAGCCAGGCGCGCTCGAACCGGCGCCGCATCGCTTCCGACGCGATCCCGTTCAGCAGCCGCGAGGCCTCGTTCAAGTCGCGCTCCGCGGCGTCGTGGCGTCCGACCCGCGCGAGCATCCGCGCGCGCGCGATGAAGGCTTCGGTCTGCGGACCGGGCGGCAGCCGGGTGCGCGCGTTGCCGACCACTTCGTTCTGAAACAGGAGCGCGGTGAGCGGCAGCGCTTCCACCGCGGCGGTGGCGGCGCCGCTCGTGAGATAGAGGTGCACCTGCAGCGCGCGGTGCAACGGCAGCGTCCGCCCCGCCTGCTCACGATGCCGCCACGTCGCCAGGCGATTGCCCAGGAAGCGCGCGAGCACGGCGGCGTTGGTATGGACGTTCGACGCCAGCGCGTCCTCCCCCGTCTGCTCGCACAGGCGGATCGCCTCGTCGTAGTGTTCGGCGGCGTCGGACCACCGGGAGAGCGTGAACGCCGTCATGCCGAGCTGCAGCCGGGCGCGCGCTTCGAGCGCGGCGAAGCCGCGCCGCCGCGCTTCCGCGACCACGCCGGTCGCCCGGCGCATCAGCGACGCGTGCTGCTGCGTCACCGCATCCAGCCGCGCCACCGTGAACTCGGCCCAGAGCGCCAGCGTCGACCCGAGCCGACGGAGCGTGGCCGCGGCTCTCTCCAGGCGCGATCGGACTTCGGCGTTCGGACGTTCGGCGGCCTGTGCCGCGAGCCCTTCACCCAGCTCGAGGACCGCCGATCGAAACGTGCCGATCGTCGCAGCCGGCATGCGGGCCATTTCCTCGAGCACCGTGCGGAAGAAACGATCCTGCCGCTGCCCTTCGAGCTTGTCGGCGAGGCGCTGGAGCCGCTGGCGGTGATGGCGCTCGACATCGGGATCCAGCGCCGCCGCCCACGCCGGAAGATAGCTGCGGACGATCGCGTCGCGCACGTCCGCCGGATACCGAAGGGCGGCCTCTTCGAGCCCGTCATCCTCGCCGGACGGTGAGAGGAGCGCCTTCTCGATGTCCTCCCATCGCGTTGTCTGCTGCGCCGCCAGCGCCGCGAGGCGTGCGCGCGCTTCTTCGCTCCAGCGCGATCGCGGATCCAGCTTCAGGTAGGTCTGCCACGCCTCCCGCGCCTGCGAGGGCATCCGCAGCTTCTCGAGGACGATCGCCTTGGTGAACCACGCTTCGGCAAGATTCGCGTTGGCCGCCAGCGCCTGTTCGAGCGCCTCGGCGGCGCGAGGCAGTTCGTCGGCCCTGTCGGTCGACGCCAGCGCGAGCCGGGCGACGCCGAGATCCGCGTGAATGGCCGCGGCGTCGCTCTCGAGCGCGGCGTTCTGCAGCGTGGCGACCGCGGCCTCATGGCGGCCAAGGAGCAGCTGCGCGGCGCCGTAGGCCTGGAGGTTCGCCGGCGTCGGATCGGCGTCCGCCGCGCGCTGAAGCTCGCCCGCGACGGCCAGCAGCGCCGCATCGGCTCCGCCGGCGGGCGTGCGAGACAACGGGGCGTAGGAAAAACCGCCGGTGAGCCGTCCATCTACACGGCGGCCGCCGCTCGCCGCGGTGGACAGGCGATGCGGCGGAGAGGCGGGCATGCTGGCGGCCAGCCAGATGCCGGTGCCGGCGGCGATGCCGAGAACGGCTGACGCCGCGCCGGCGATTGCCGCCGTTCGCCGCGGATTGGGGCTACTGCCGCTGGAGGGCATCGCGCCGCCGGATCGCCTCGTCCCGCCACCCCTGGCCGTCGGACAGCTCGAGATATCTGCCCCAGGCGGACAGCGCCTGGTCGCGCCGCTGCAGGTGCTCCAGCAGGACCGCCTTGTTGAACCGGGCTTCGGCGAGCGAGGCGTTCCGCGCGAGCGCCGCGTCGAGCGCCGCGAGGGCTCGCGTCGCATCGTCCGGATCGCCGCGCTCGATGAACCGCGTCATCAGCGCCGCCCCGAGATCCGCCCAGACCTGCGGCGTCGCGCCACTGCCGCGGGACGCCGCTTCGAGCGACTGCACGGCGCCCGCGGTGTCGCGCGCCACGAGCTGCGCAACGCCTGCGGCCCGGAGATCCTCCGCCGAGTTCGTCAGGCGCGCGCGCTCGAGCCGGCGAGCCACTTCGGCCTCGATCTGCAGATTCGTCGAACGCCCTTCCGCGCGCCGCGGCGACGACACCGGTCCGGGCCGGAACCCGCCGGTCGGCCGCGCCAGCGTCGGCCGCTCGCTGCCGATCATCGCGACCAGTGGATCGACGGTCGCGCGGTTCAGCAGCAGGAACGCGATCGACGCGGCCACGGCAAGCACCCCGCCCATCGCGGCGAGGCCGCGCCGGCGCATCCACAGCACCTTCGCGGGCGCTGCGGCGTCGCGGCGCGGACCGGCATCGCTTCGGGGCGCGGATGACAGCTCGCCGTCCGTGCGGACCACTTCCGCCACCAGCTCCGAGCAGTCGGCACACGTCGCGAGATGGGCGACCACCCGGCTGCGGGACGGGGCGTCCAACGTTCCGTCCACGAACGCGGCGATCGTGGCGACGTCCATGCAGGCGGGCATCTTCATGGTACGGACGGACGCTCCACCGTTTTTTCCGTCCCGGCGGCGCCGAGCATATCTTCAATCCCGACCGTGGGATTGTCGACCAGCGAGGCGATGTCCCGTTCGCTTACGCCCTGCGCCTGCAGCGCTTTACGCAGCATCCGCATCAGGTCGTCGACCCGTCTGTAGAAGGGCTTCGGCGCCAGCGCCAGCAGCTCCGCGATCCGCGCCAGCTTCATGTTCTGGCAGAAGCGGAGTCTCAGGATCACCTTGTCTTCGTCCCCGAGCGGCGCGATCACGGCCGACAACGCGCGCTCGATGCGATCGCCCGACCGCTCGCGATCGATTCCGTCGAGGACGGCGTCCGGGCCCGCGGCAGGCGCCGCCATGTCTTCCAGCGCGGCGTCGCCGACGAACCGCCGACCGCAGCGCGCCGGAAGCTGCGCCAGCATCCCCTCGAGCTGCGCGCGCGAGACGGCGTCGCCGTAGCGCGCCGCGATCGATTCCACCGCCTCGTCGAACGTCAGGTTGTCGCGCGTGGTCAGCTGGTCGAGCAGCATCGCGATCGGGCCGAGGCGGCTCGCCTGGGCGGACGGCCGCCATTTGCCCCACCGCGCGTTGCGCTCGTCCAGGAACATGCGCTGCACCACGGTAATCAGGTAGGTGCGCAGCTGGCTGCGCCCTTCGAACCTGCGCAGCACCTCGTAGTCGTTCTCGAGCAGCTTCAGCCGCACGGAGGACGACAGGTCGTCTGCCTCGTCGGCCGAGAGCCGGTAGCGCCGGGCAATCGTGTGAACGACGCCGTCCACGAGCGGCAGGTTGTCGACCAGGAGCCGTTCGTAATCCACGGATATGGCAGGAGATTATCTGGTTGGCGCAACCCGGACGCAAGCGCGCCGGTCGGCGCCCGATGCCGCGCGACGGAACGGGCGTTCCGCGGCTTCAGTGCGTGGCAGGCATGTGAATGCCGCGAATGGCGCTTTCCTCGTCTTCGAACACGTCCAGCGCGGATGCCAGGTGCGTGATCTGCAGCACGCGCCGCGCGCACGGGCCGGGCCGCATCAGCGCAAGCCGGCCGCCGACGCGCTGTAAATGCAGATACATCTCCACCACGGCACCGATGCCGCCGCTGTCGACGTAGGTGACGTCGTGCAGATCGAGAAGAATACGCCGCGAGCCTTCGTCGACCAGCGCGTGAACCCGATCGCGCAGGATCTGATCCCCTTCATCGAACACCAGATGTCCGGAGAGTTCGAGAAGCCGCGTGTCGCCGACGGGCCGTTCGTTGATGCGCAGGGGCGCCAGCATGCAGCACCTTCTTTCGCACCTCGCAGGCGGGGTGTTCGCGCAGTATACGCCCGCAGGGGACGCTGCAGACCGCCGCGGCCCCGCGCGTCACGGAGTGGAACACTGCGGGGCGACGCGGCGAGGTCACCGAAACAGTTGAGCTAACAGTTGCCCGGCGGCGAGCGAAGCGTCCCTAGTGCACGGGATCGTTTCGCAGGAGCTGCACGACCGCGTCGACCAGCAGTCCGGCGTCGATGGGTTTCGGCAGGTGGATCTGGAAGCCGGCGGCGCGCGCTTCGTCCGCGTCCTCGCGCCGGGCGAACGCCGTCAGCGCGATCGCCGGCGTGTCGCACCCGGCGCTGCGCAGCGATCGGATCAACGAGTAACCGTCTTCGCCGGGCATGCGGATGTCGGAGATCAGCACGTCGGGGGGATCGCTCTGCATCTCGCGGCGCGCGTCGACGGCCGACGACACCGTTTCGACCCACGCCCCGGCGCGTTCGAGTGTCAGCCGCAGCAGCTCCCGGGCCTCGTCGTCATCCTCGACGACGAGGATGCGGGCCGATTCGAGCCGCTGCGCGATCGGCGCGGGCTGCGCGTCCTGCGGCTGCGGCGCGTGCGCCGCCCCGGCCGCCGGCTCGAACACCGGGAGCGTCACCGTGAACGTCGAGCCTTCCCCCTCGCCGGCGCTCTCGGCGCGCACCGTGCCCCCGTGCAGCTGGACGATGTGGCGGACGATGCCGAGGCCGAGGCCGAGGCCGGCCTGGCTGCGCGCGCGCGGATCGGCCTGCCGGAACCACTCGAAGACGTACGGCAGGAACGCCTCCGAGATGCCGACGCCGGTGTCGCGGACCGTGAGCACCAGGCTGCGATCCTCCCGGCGCAGGCGCACGTCCACGCTGCCGCCGCTCTCGGTGAACTTGATCGCGTTCCACACCAGGTTCGAGACCACCTGCTCGAGGCGCCGCGGATCGGCGTAGACCAGCGAGGCGTCCGCCACATCGACGGACAGGCGGACCTGTTTGAGGTCGGCCTGCGGCCGCACTTGGTCGATCGCGGATTCGACGACGCGCGCCAGGGTGACCGCTTCGCGCGTCATGCGCAGCTTGTTCGAGGCGATGCGCGAGACGTCGAGCAGATCGTCGATCAGCCGGTTCTGCGCGCGGGCGCTGCGTTCGATCACCGCGAGTCCGTGGCGCACTTCGTCGGGCTTGGCCTCGTGGGTGCGGAGCAGGCGCGCCCAGCCGAGCACGGCGCTGAGCGGCGTGCGCAGTTCGTGCGAGACGGTGGCGAGGAAGTCGTCCTTGGCGCGGTTGGCCTTCTCCGCTTCCCTGCGCGCCGCCTGCTCCTTGCCGACCAGATCCTCGAGGTCGTGGGACATCGCGTGGAAGGCGCGGCCGAGCGCGCGGACTTCGGACGGACCGCCCGACACGCGCCGCGCGTCGAAGCGTCCGCTCTGCAGGCGCCGTGCAGCCTGCGCCAGCCGCCGGATCGGCGCCGCGATCCAGTGCGCGGCGATCAGCGACAGCGCGATCCCGCCGCCGACGAACCAGGCGACGCGGCGGAAGAGATCCTCGCGGAGCTTTTCCGCCGGCGCGAGCGTCTCGTCGTAGCCGAGCCTGGCGGCGATGCAGGCGCCGCCGAGTTCGGCGAGCGGCTGCAGGCTGACGAAGCTCCTGGCCTGCGCAGCGTCGACGTCGAGGAACTGCGTCGCGCCGCTGCGGCATCGCGCCACCAGTTCGGCGTTGCGCGCCGGCCGATCGGATGCCGTGCGGCTCGGCGTGAGCAGTTGTCCGGCGGAGTCGATCAGGAACACGTCCGCGCCGCCCCCGTCCGGCGAGCGTCCGGTGAACAGGCGTTCGACCTCGTAGTGGGTGAATCGCAGCGTCAGCGCGAGATCGCGGCGTCGTGCCTTCATCAGGTATTCGACCGCGCCGTCCGGCTGGCGGACGATGGCGGCCATCGCGCCGGGCGGCGGCGCGGCGTCGGCGGTGCGCTCGCCGCTGCGCCGCACCGCGCGGTTCTTGTAGGTGAGCAGCACGCCGAGCGCGCGCTCGGCGCGGCGGAAGTCGTCCAGCATCGGGCGCACGCAGTCGGGCGCCCACGACAGCCGTCCGGGCCGCGGCGATTCGGCGCAGAACGATTCGAGCGTGGCGAGGAACGCCTCGGCGTGCTGCTGCCGCTGCTGGAACAGCCGCGACAGCACCTGCGCGCGCGTATCGGTCTCGAGGATGACGCGCCGCACCGCCTCGCCGCGCAGGTTCGCGGCGAGCGACGTGTAGGCCGACGTCGTCAACACGGCGGCCATGCCGATCAGCAACCCCACGAACGTCAGGAGCAGCTGAATCGACAGGGGCACTGCTCTGAGCATGCGGACGAACCTCCGCGCTGGGGCTGAAGGCCCGGCAGTGCCAGTGCCATGCCAGTCGAGCCGGCGATTTTTCGAGGAAATCAGCGGGTGTGCACCGGGGACACGATCGAACGCCCGACGATCCGGGAAGATTTACACGTCACCCGCCCTGTAGTATCGAAGCGTCATGTCGAAGCTCCGGGTACACAGTTTTGCAATCTCGCTGGACGGCTACGGCGCCGGGCCGGATCAGACCCGCGAGGAGCCGCTCGGGAAGAACGGCGAGTCGCTTCACGACTGGCTCGTGGCGACGCGGACGTTTCAGCGGATCGTCGGCAAGAGCGGCGGGACCACGGGACCAGACGATGACTTCGCCGCGCGAGGCTTCGAGAACGTGGGCGCGTGGATCATGGGACGCAACATGTTCGGTCCGGTGCGCGGCCCGTGGCCCGACGAATCGTGGCGCGGCTGGTGGGGCGAGACGCCGCCGTACCACGTGCCGGTGTTCGTGCTCACGCACCACGCGCGTCCGCCGATCGAGATGAAGGGCGGAACGGTGTTTCATTTCATCACCGCCGGGATCGAAGCCGCGCTCGCGCGCGCCCGCGAGGCGGCGGGCGGCCGCGACATCCGTATTGGCGGCGGCGCCGGCACGATCCGGCAGTACCTCGCCGCGCGGTTGATCGACGAGATGCATTTCGCCGTGTCGCCGGTGCTGCTCGGCGGCGGCGAGCCGCTGCTGGCCGGCGTCAACCTGCCGGCGCTCGGGTACGAGGTGACGGAGCACGTGCCGACGCCGCACGCGACGCACGTCGTGGTCTCGAGACGCTCAGGGGAGTGAGCGCACCTTCAGCGCCATCAAGGCGAGCCAGGCGAGCGCGTAGAACACTGACACGACGATCCCCAGCTCGGTGACGCTGATCCGGAACGAGTGGCGCTGCCAGAAGTTCCTGGGAATCGGCTTGACGGTGGCATCCGCCGGATCGAAGTAGTGGTCCACGACGACGCCGGTGTGCGTCCAGCTCGAGAGAACGGGCGGGAGCGGCGCCGCTCTGAGCGCGGAGTACGCCGGGGCCTCGGTCAACAGGTAGTGGGCATGCGCGATCTGCGATCGGTACACCGCGACCAGGTAGTTGTCGGTCGCGGCAAAGTGATTCCACCACAGACACATGATCAGGCCGAACGCGCCCGCCAGCAGCAGCGGCCCTGGCGCCGTGAGGTTGAAGGCGACCGCCAGCAATCCGGTGTTGATCGTCAGGAAGAAGTTGAAGCGCGTCCACATTCGAGTGAGGTGGTCTTTCAGGTAGGTGACGCGCTGCTGATACTCGTTCCTGACGTAGTCCTCGGGCAGTAGCGTCGCGACGGTTGTCATTGGTCCTCCCCCCGCCATGGGCGCATCAAGGGACAACGTTCGACGTGGTTCAGTCCGCCGCCGCACGGCTGGCGCGGCTGCGCATCGTACTGCACCGCGGTGGGGGGTGCCAAACAATGGCAGGGCAATTGTGTCCTTGCTATCCCGGCGCTGCGGGCGTATCGTCGGCGTTCGCGCTGCGAACGGTGTTGACCATTGAAGGGAGAGCGTATGCGCTGCAAGGGACTTGGCGTCGCGGCGATCCTCGCCGCAGGCATGGTGCTGCTGGTGAATCTCGCCGCCCCGGCGAAGGCGGAGGCGAGCATTCACGAGATCATCGCCGCGTTGTGCCGGGCGGTCGACGAGGAGGTCGCGCCGCGCGGCCAGAACAAGATGGACGGCAGCGCGTCGTTTCTGCGCGCGCTGCAGGCGAGCGGATTCCTGACCTCGATCGACACCTCGGATCCGACGAAGGTCGTGCTCAACTTCGATCCGACGGTGCCGAATTCGAAGTTCATGTCCGCGGGACAGGACCTCACGATTCCGGACGGCGCCGGGCCGGGTGTCGACCTCGTGCTCAGTCCGCTGGTGATTCCGGATCCGAACTTCCCGGCGCACTCGCACTGCGCCAACCTGCAGTAGCACCGATCGCCTCCGGGCGCGTTGCTGCCGGTGCAACGCGTCATCGGAATGCCCTAACGCAGAACGTCGCGGATCAGGTACGCGATGCGGTTCGTGCGGCTGTCGACAATCACGAGGTCGTCCCCCGCGAAGTAACGGCGATAGTACGGCGGCACCGGCGGCAGCCGGCGTTCCCACGCGTCCGGGACGCGAACGAGGCGCTTCTGGAGGCCGGGCGGCAGCTCGCCGCGTTCGCGGAGCTGCTTCGCCAGCCCCGGCGGGAGTGATTCCCGCTTGGCGAGTCCCGGCGGCAGCGATCCTTCGCGAACGTAGTCGTGAATGATCCGCGCGTGGCCGTCGCGATCGACGGCGACGTCGCGGCCCCTCGCGTTGTTCTTCTGCTTCGCTTCGACCCTGGCGGGCTTCTTCGCCTGTCCGCGGCCGCGCCCCTGGGCCGCGGCGGTCACCGGGGCCGCCAGCAGCGCCGCGAGCATCAGGGCGGTCAGCGACGAGATGGTTTTCGTCATGTGCAGTCCTCGGGGTCGTCCGCTGCAAAGGCCGCACCTGCACCGAGCTCATCCGGCACGCGACGCGCGGTCGCCGTCCGCGTGCACACGACGGCACAGCTTGCGACGCCCGCCACCGTATAATCCGGCCACCCCATGGACCGCCGGATCGCACATTACCGACTGGAGCAGGAGATCGGGCGCGGCGGGATGGGCGTCGTCTACCGCGCGACCGACATGACGCTCCAGCGGCCGGTCGCGATCAAAGTGCTGCCGGGCGAGCTGACCGCGGACGCGGACGAGCGCCGCCGCCTGCTGCGCGAGGCGCGCGCCGCATCCTCCCTCAACCATCCCCACATCGTCACCATCCATGAAGTCGGCGAAGCCGACGGGACGGCGTTCATCGCCATGGAGCTGGTGGATGGCGAGCCGCTCGACCGCGTGCTTGCGCGCGGGCCGCTGCCGCTGCCGGCCGCGCTCGAATACGCGGCGCAGGTCGCGGCCGCGCTCGCGGCGGCGCACGAGCGCGGCATCGTGCATCGCGACATCAAGCCCGGGAACGTCGCGATCACGCGCGACAGCCGCGCCAAGGTGCTCGACTTCGGCCTCGCCAAGCTGACCGCGCGGGCGGCATCCGAGGCGACCGCCAGTTTCGCCACGCTGCCCGGCACCGTCGTCGGCACGCTGGCCTACATGTCGCCGGAGCAGGCGGAAGGACGCCCCGTCGATGCGCGTTCGGACGTGTTCTCGCTCGGCGCCGTGCTCTACGAGATGCTCACCGGCCGGCGGCCGTTCGCGCATACGTCGGATCTCGCGCTGGTCGCGGCGATCCTGCGCGACGATCCGCCGCCGATCCGGACGGTGAATCCGGCCGTGCCGGCGGACGTCGCGCGCATCGTCGATCGCGCGCTCGCCAAAGATCCGGCGTCGCGCTACCGCGACGCCGGCGAGCTGCGCGCGGCGCTTGCCGCCGCGCTCGCGCGCACGGCGCAGGCGCACGTGCCGTGGTGGCGGCGCGCCGGCGTGCTGGCGCCGGCGGCGCTGCTGCTCGTCGCGGCGGTCGGCGTCGGCGCCTGGCAGACGATCAGGATCCAGCGCGGGCGCTGGGCGCGCGAAGTCGCGGTGCCCGAGATCGAGCGGCTGGAGAAGACGACGCGCTCGCTCGATGCGGTGCGTCTGGCACGCAGCGCCGAGCGCTACGCGCCGGCGGAGATCGCGCGCACCCGCGACGCGTGGCTGCGCCTCGACATCACGACCGATCCGGACACGGCGCAGGTGCAGATCCGCAACTATCTCGACGCCGGCGGCCCGTGGGAGCCGCTCGGCGCCACGCCGCTGCGCAGCTATCCGCTGCCGCAGGGGCTGTATCGGCTGCGCATCTCGAAGAGCGGCTACGATCCGCGCGACATCGCTTATCTTCCCGGCCGCCCGCCGGTGCAGCTCGCCGCGACCGGCAGCGCGCCGCCCGGCATGGTGCACGTTCCCGGCGGACGCGTCGGGCTCGGCGTCATGCCGGCCGTGGCGCTGCAGCCGTTCTGGCTCGACACGTTCGAGGCGACCAACAAGGCGTTCAAGCGATTCGTCGACGCCGGCGGCTACCGCGATCCGAAGTACTGGACGCAGCCGTTCCGCGACGGGGCGCGCGCGCTGACGTTCGACGAAGCGATGGCGCGCTTCCGCGATCAGACGGGACGCCCTGGTCCCTCGACGTGGGAGCTGGGGAGCTACGTCGACGGGCAGGACGATCTGCCGGTCGGCGGGATCAGCTGGTTCGAGGCCAACGCGTTCGCGCAGTTCGAGCGCAAGCGGCTGATGACGCTCTACCACTGGTACTACGCGTCCGGCGTCGACGAGATCTATTCCGACATGCTCCGCCTGAGCAACTTCGACGCGAAGGGCCCGGTCAGGGTCGGCTCGCGCGAGGCGGTCGGCCCGTGGGGCGCGCACGACATGGCGGGCAACGTCAAGGAGTGGTGTCTCAGCGCGGCCGGCGACAACAGCCTGCGCTACCTCGTCGGCGGCGGCTGGAACGAATCCGCCTACCGGTTCCTCGAGCCGGAAGGGCGGAATCCCTGGGAGCGCGACGCGACGTTCGGCGTGCGTCTGATGAGCGCCGCAGAGGATGCGCCGGATGTTTCGGCGCCGATCGCGCGTCTTTCCGGCGACCCCGCCACGCTGGTGCCGGTGTCGGACGAGCAGTTCGCGGTGATCCGCGGCTTCTACCGCTACGATCGGGCGCCGCTCGAGGCGCGGACCGACGCCGTGGACGACGGGTCGCCGCACTGGCGGAAGGAGACGGTCAGCTTCACCGGACCCACGGCGGCGTACCGGATCCCGGCGTTCGTGTTCACGCCGAAGAACGTCAAGCCGCCGTTCCAGGCGGTGGTGTTCTTCCCCAGCTCCTACGCGCGCGAGATCCCGTCGAGCGCGTCGCTCGATCTCGTCACGTTCGAGTTCATCGTCCGCAGCGGACGCGCGGTGATCTATCCGGTGTACGAGGGCACCTACGAACGCATCCGGCCGCTCCCGCCCGGCAGCAGTGCCGTCCGCGATCGCAACATCACGTGGGCGAAGGAAGTGTTCCGCGCGGTCGACTATCTGGAGTCGCGCCCCGACATCGATCGGAGCCGCATCGGCTACTACAGCCTGAGCCTCGGCGCGTTCTTCGGGCCCATCCCGGTGGCGCTGGAGCCGCGGATCAAGGCGTCGGTGTTCGCGGCCGGCGGCCTGCGCTTCAACGCCGCGCCGGAGATCCAGACGGCCAACTTCATGCCGCGCGTGACGTCGCCGGTGCTGCTGATCAACGGCAGGGACGACTTCGCGGTGCCGGCGGATCACCGCCGGCGGTTCCTCGAGCTGCTCGGCACTCCCCCGCCGCACAAGCAGCTGATCGAGCTGGAAGGGGGCCACGTGCCGATCGACTCGCGGCGCTGGTACGGGGAGGCGCTGGCGTGGTTCGACCGGTATCTGGGGGCGGTGAGATGATAGACAGCTGACAGCTGACAGCTATCAGCTTTCAGCTTTCAGCTCGCACTTCGCCCTTCGCCCCTCGCCGGCCACTCATATGCCTTGACACGCATATACTGTCAGGCGTATATCAATAGCCATGGAATCGGTGTTCGAGGTCATCGCCGAACCGAATCGCCGCGCGATCCTCGGCATGCTGGTGGCCTCGGAGCAGTCGGTGGGGGATCTCGAGCGTCAGCTCGGGATGCCGCAGCCGACGGTCTCGAAACACCTCCGCGTGCTGCGTGAGGCCGGGTTCGTCGACTGCACCGTCGATGCGCAGCGGCGGGTCTACCGGCTCAGGCCCGAACCGCTGCAGGAGGTGGACGCCTGGCTGGCGCCCTTCCGGCAGTTCTGGTCCTCACACATGGATGCGCTCGAGCGCCACCTCGATCGCATGAAGGCGACACGGCGTTCGAGGCGGAAGACGAGGAGGCGGCGATGAAGGCGCGCGAGCAGTACGTGCCGGGTCCGGCGGACGGCGCGGAGGTGCGCAAGGACGGCGATCGGCAGTGGACGTTGATTCTCGTCCGGCAGCTGCGCCATCCGCCCAGGAAGGTCTGGCAGGCGCTCACCGAACCCGGGCAGCTGCGCGAGTGGGCGCCGTTCGACGCCGACCGCCGTCTCGAGGCGGGCGCGACCGTGAAGCTGACGACGGTGGGAGCGCCCGCGCCGCATGTCTCTGACACCACGGTGACTCGCGCCGATGCGCCGACGCTGCTCGAATACACGTGGGGCGGCTACCAGATGCGGTGGGAGCTCGAAGCCAGCGGCGGCGGCACGCGTCTCACGCTGTGGACCAGCATCGATCGGCGCTACATCTCGATGGGCGCGGCCGGCTGGCACATCTGCCTCGACGTGCTGGATCACCTCCTCGCCGGCGCGCCGCTCGGCCGCATCGTCGGTCCCGACGCGATGGCGTTCGGCGGCTGGCAGCGGCTGAACGCCGAGTACGCGCGGCAGTTCGGCGTCGACGCGCCGTCGTGGCCGGCGAAGGGGCCGCAGGCGGAAAGGAAGCCGCAGTGAACTGGAGCGTCTGGATTCGGCAGATTCACCGCTGGGTGTCGATCGTGTTCACGCTCACGGTGATCGCCAACTTCGTCGCGCTCGCGCAAGGCAGCGGAATGCCGCCGCCGTGGATCACCTATTCGCCGCTGCTGCCGCTGGCGCTGCTGCTGTTCAGCGGGCTGTATCTGTTCGTGCTGCCGTATGCCGCGAAGCGGCGACGGAGAGTCTGAGGCGCGCCTGCATCTCCATCGGACGGATCCGATCTACCGGCGCGTCGCCTTCCGCTCGATGCCGCCCTGCCACACGCGCGCTTCGGTGACCTTGCCGTTCGGGTCGCGGATGAACTCGACGCGCATGTCGCTGTCCATCGCGAAAAAGGTCGCCGACGACTCGGGGAGCAGCTCGACGCGTGACGGTCCGCTGCCGCGATAGAGCTTGCCGCCGTCGGTTTCGATCACCATCACCACCGGCGGCGATCGGATCGGAATCTCGTACCTGCCGGCGAAGTCCTTGTACGCGGCGGGGTCGGCCGAGCCGAGCGTGCGCTCGAGCGGCGCCAGCCCCGGCCATCCGTACTCGCGCGCCACGGCGCGGACGATGTCCTGCAGGATCTCGGCGCCGCGATCGCCGTTGGTCATGACGGCGACCCCCGAGGCGGAGTCTTTGAAGGCCATGAACGTGCAGCGGAAGCCGACGTTCGATCCGCCGTGGCCGAAGCGCGTCTCGCGTCCGGTTCCGCTGATGCCGAGGCCCAGACCGTAGTCGTCGATCACCGGCTGCATCATGGCCGCCGCCAGCTCGCGCGACATGATCCCCGTCTTCGCCGTTCCCGCCGCCATCTGCTGGATCGCGATCGCGAACCGCGCCAGATCTTCCGGCGTCGTCCACAGGCCGGCGGCAGCCTGTTCCGGATGGATGTGCCAGCGTCCGGCGACTGGCTCGCCGGAAGCCCGGTGCCCGGTCGCGGCGCTGCGGTGCAGCTCCGCCGGCAGCGGCTGCGCGTAGGTGCTGTGCCGCATCCCGAGCGGTTCGAGCACCAGCTCGCGCGCGGCATCGGCGAAGGACTTCTTCGTGACCTCTTCAATCGCCAGCTGGACGATCGAGTAGCCGCCGCCGGCGTAGCGATAGCGGGTGCCGACCGGGATGTCGACGCGCACCGCCGCGGAGTTCGCCGGCTTCGTGCCGTCCAGCAACTGCAGCGGCGTCGGGATGGCTTCGTTGGCCGCGTAGCCGCGGAACCCGGACACCGTCACGCCGCCGGTATGCGAGAGCAGATGCCGCAGCGTGACTTTCTGCTTCGCGGTGAACTCGTTGTCCGGCAGCTTCCACGTCGTGAGATACGTGTTGATGTCGGCGTCGAGCGACATCCGGCCTTTCGCAACCAGGGCCAGCGCGGCGGCGGCCGCGACCGGCTTGCTCAGCGAGGCGGCCTGGAAGAGCGTGTCCGGATCGACCTTCTGCCCGCTCGTCGCGTCGGCGACTCCCCACGCGCGGGTCCACTCAATCGTGCCTTTGTCGAACACCGCCACGCTGACCCCTGGGATCTTCAGCTGCCGCATCCGGTCTTCCAGTCTGGAAGTGCGGAGCGGCTGCCCTTTGAGGATGACCGGCGGCAGCAGGCCCGCTTCGATGCGGCGGATCCGCTCCTCGCTGGCGCTCTGTGCGGCGAGGGTGGCCGCGGCCAGGATCGTCAGGAGTGTGACCGTGCGGAAGTTCGTCATGGTGCGCGTATGGTAGCGCGATCGCCAACGCCCTCGATTCCGGCCCCGCGCACCCGCGCACCCCACCGCGCCTATATAATCGAGATCTCCAATGCCAGTCCGCCGGGGATGATCGCCACGACCATCGGTCCCTATCGCATCGTCGGCAAGCTCGGCGAAGGGGGCATGGGCGAGGTCTATCGCGCGCGCGACAGCCTGCTCAATCGCGACGTCGCGATCAAGGTCCTGCCGCCGCTGTTTGCGGTGGACGCCGAACGCCTGGCCCGGTTCACTCGCGAGGCGCAGACGCTGGCGGCCCTCAACCATCCCAACATCGCGCAGATCTACGGGCTCGAGGGTGCGGCCGGGCCCGGCACCACGCGCGCGCTCGTCATGGAACTGGTCGAGGGAGACGACCTGTCCACGCTGATCGCGCGCGGACCGATGCCGCTCGCCGACGTCCTGCCGATCGCGCGGCAGATCGCCGACGCCCTCGAAGCGGCGCACGAGCAGGGCATCGTCCATCGGGATTTGAAACCCGCGAATGTGAAGGTGCGGCGCGATGGCACGGTGAAAGTGCTCGACTTCGGACTCGCGAAAGCGTTCGACGCCAAGGCGGAATCGGGTGCGGACGCCATGCAGTCTCCGACGTTCACCGCCCGCAATACGCAGTTGGGCATGATCATCGGGACCGCCGCTTACATGGCGCCCGAGCAGGCGCGAGGCAAGGCCGTCGACAGGCGCGCCGACATCTGGGCCTTCGGCGTGGTCGTCTTCGAGATGCTGACGGGGCGCCGCGCGTTCGACGGCGACGACATCTCCGACGTGCTCGCGTCGGTGTTGAAGTCGGATCCGGACTGGAGCCGGATTCCCGCGGAGACGCCGGCCTCGATACGCCGTCTGCTGCGGCGTTGTCTCGAAAAGGAGCCTCGGAAGCGTCTCAGCGCGATCGGCGACGCGCGGCTGGAGCTGGACGACATCGACGCGGGGCCGCCCGCGGCGTCCTCGCCTGCCGCACCGGGGCGACCCTCGATCGTGTCACGCGCCTGGCCGATCGTCGCCGCCGTTGTTCTGACCGCCGCTGTCGGGGCGATCGCGTGGGTCTCGACGCGATCGACACCGGATCTCCCGCTGGCGCGCCTGTCGGTTGTCGCGCCGCCCGGCGCGAGCCTGTATCCCGATTCCACGGGCGTTGCCATCTCGCCTGACGGCAAGCTGCTGGCGTTCATCGTGGGCAACGTGAGCCGATCGGAAAGTCAGCTGTGGGTCCGATCGCTCGACTCGCTGTCGTCGCGCCGGCTCGAAGGGGGCGATGGCGCGACGCTGCCGTTCTGGTCGCCGGACAGCACGCGGATCGGTTTCTTTACGAACGCGAAGCTCAAGACGATTGCCGCGAGCGGCGGACGCGCGGAGGTCCTGGCCGACACGCCCGGGCCGCGCGGCGGCACCTGGAACGCCTCCGGCATCATCGTCTTTGCCCCCGACGCCGTCGGGCCGCTCATGAAGATCTCCGCGAGCGGCGGCACGCCGGCGCCGGCGACGTCGCTGGACACGGCGCGCAAGGAAATCGGCCATCGGTTTCCTACGTTCCTGCCCGATGGGCGGCATTTCATCTATGCCGCGCTGCCCGGGAAGGAGGGGCGATTCGACATCCTCGCCGGCTCGCTCGACGATGACTCGCACACGCTGGTGGGATCGATGGACAGCGCGCCGGTCTACGCCGAGCCCGGCTGGCTGCTCTACGCGCGGCAAGGGGTGCTCGCGGCCCAGCGCTTCGATGCGCGGACGCTGAAGATCAGCGGGGAGGCGCAGCTGCTGCCGGACGAACCGATCAGCATCCTCGATCCCGCCACCTCGTTCACCGCCGGCAAGTCGACGACGGTATCGAACACGGGAACGCTCGCGTACTTCTCCGTGCCGTCCACCAACACCGTCGCCTCGTGGTACGACGCGCTCGGCCGTTATGCCGGCGACGTGACGCTGCCGCCGGGACACTACGAGACCGCGACCATCTCCCCTGACGGTAAGTACGCGATCGCCGTCCGATCGACGTCGCCCGCTGAATCCGCGTTGTGGCTGGTGGACCTGGAGCGCAACAGCGCCTCGCCGCTCACCTCGGGACGCGGCCGCAACGACCAGCCTCTCTGGTCGCCGGACGGCAAGCGGATCGTGTTCGCGACCGATCGTGACGGCCCGCAGGATCTCTTCATCAAGACGATCGCCGATGCGTCGCCCGAACAGCCGCTCTATCGATCGGAGCTTCCGTTCAAAGGGCCTCTGAGCTGGACGCCTGACGGGTCGTCGATCGTCATGACGCAGCTCGAACCGATCACGTCGCAGAATATTTTCCTGATGCCGGCCACGGGCAAGGGAGAGTTGAAGCTGCTCGTGCGCGGTCCCACGCGCGATAGCGGCGCCGCGGTGTCGCCCGACGGCCATTGGCTGGCCTTCATTTCGGACGAGTCGGGGCGGTTCGAGCTGTACCTGCAGGCCTTTCCCGACCCGGCGGGTCGTCTGAAGGTCTCGAAGCAGGGGGCGCTGCTGGCGTGGTGGACGCGGGACGGGCGGCAGCTGCTCTATGTCGCGGACGACCTCCACAGCCTCTGGCGTGTGGACGTGGACACGAGCCGCGGCCTGAAGATCGGCACGCCGATCCGGATCGCCACGTTTCCCCCGAACATCGTCTCGGTCGATGCCACGCCGGACCGGCAGCGGTTCCTGGCGATCGCGCCGGAGCGGAGCGGTCCGGGATCGTGGACGGTCGTGCAGAACTGGCTGGCGGCGCTGGGGGCGAAGCGGTAGCGCTCAGCGACTCATCGAGGGATGTCCTCTAGGATGAGCGAGAATCCCGTGCTGAGACATTGGAAAACGATCGCGGCGAAGATCGATGCGCTGAGCAAGTCGCACGATGAGCGGTTTGCCAGCATCGATCGGCCGTTCGAGAGCATCGATCAGCGTTTCGCCGAGACGCGGGCGCAGCTCGGCGTCAAGATCGAGGCAGTCGACACGAAGTCGACACGAACGTCGGGCAGGTCTTCGGCGCGGTGATTGCGATGCGGGAAGACGCAAGCGCAACGCCGCGGACCACCAGACGCTCACGAAGCGGCTGAACGACCGCGACCTCCGGATTCTCGCGCTCGAAAGCCCGGGAAGCCCAGGCCCTGACATTTGTTGGCGTGCGGCCCTGGCGCCCTGCGTCTCGGCGACGATGCTAGAATCGCGGATGGAGGCCCGCCGCGAACACCGACCCGCGTAATCAGCCCGCCTATGCGCTCGCGGAAGCTGCACGCTACCTCAAGTTGCCGGCCGCGACGCTGCGCACCTGGACGTTGGGACGTGCGTATCCCACGACCCGAGGTCCTGGACGCTTCCCCGTGCTGATTCACCCCGCCGGCAAGAATCCGACCTCGCTCTCCTTCTGGAATTTGATCGAGGCGCATGTGCTGCGCGCCTTTCGCACCGAGCACGGTGTATCGATCAAAGAACTGAGGCGAGCCGTCGAGTTCGCGGAAAAGCGGCTGCAGATCGATCGATTGCTGCTGCGTCCCGAACTTCGGTCCGAGGCGGGACAATTGTTTTTGGAGCGGTACGGTCAGCTGATCAACCTTTCCGCCTCCGGTCAGCTCGCGATGCGGCACGTGCTCGAGAACCACCTCGCGCGCGTTACCTGGGACGAGGCGCGATTTCCTGTTCGCCTTCACCCGTTTCTGGCCGCCGATACTCATGCGGGCGCGATGCCGATCGTCATCGATCCACGGCTCGCGTTCGGCCGACCGGTGCTGCTCTCGCAGCGCATTTCGACAGCGGCCATCGTCGACCGGATTGATGCTGGCGAGCGGCCTGCGGATGTCGCGCTCGACTACGGGCTGACGGAGGCCGACATCGATCAGGCGGTGCTGTACGAGCGCGCCGCCTGACATCACCTTCTTTACCGACCGCGATCTCGGCCTGCAGTTCCCCGCCATTCTTCGCGCCGCTGGACTTCGCGTCGAGCGCCACGCCGACCACTTCGATCCTGACTGTACCGACGAGCACTGGCTCCGCGAAGTCGCCGCACAAGGATGGGTCGCGATCACGCACGACCGCAGAATCCGCTATAAGCCGAACGAGCTCGCCGCAATCCAGATGTATGGTGTCTCGCTGCTGGTGGTGGTAGGGCATGCTCCTTATGCGGATTTGGCGCGATCATTTGCCTCGACGGTGCCGCGCGTGATTGCCTTTCTGGGAAACCACAAGCCACCGTTCATCGCATAAGTGTACAGACCGTCGCCCGCCGAACTCTCGCGAAGAAGCGATGCGCGCGGACGCATAGAGCTTTGGTACCCAGCGGAGTGATGAGCCGCACCAGGCCCCTGGCCAGCCACGCAGCCGTTCACGACGGCGTCGGCGTCAGCATCGACATGAGCGGGCGAATCTGCGCGCGCCACTCCAGCCGTTGCGCGATGTCGCCCCCGGCCCGCGGCGATCCACGCGAGGACCTGCGCCAGCTCGTAGCCATCGGTGCAGGGAGCCTGTGTGCCCGGGACGCGCTCGCCACCCGCATGCAGCCATGCGTGCGGCGGCGTGAGGTGAGGAAGAGCTGGCCCGACCCGCGCACAACGCGAACGCGCTATTGCCTGGCCAGCTCCGCGACCAGCATCACGTGATCTGACGGCGCATCCGCGCCCGGCGCCGCCCGTGCGAGGCGCGTCGTCGCGACGGCGCGCAGATTCTTCGTGTACACGTAGTCGATGCGCTTGTACAGGTTGCCGTTCGGCACGCCGCAGCCGTTGCGCGTCGCCATCCCGGTCCACCCTTCGCCGCTCTGCGTCGACTTCCAGGCGTCCGCGTAGCCTGCCGCTTCCATGCGGGCAATCGCGTCGATGCGCGCCGGGGAATTCGACCCCGTGCACGGCACTTCCGGATTCCAGGCGTCGACGCGATAGACGTTCAGGTCGCCGAGCAGCACGTGCGACGTGCCCTGGTGGCTGAGGGTTTCGATCGTGCGCTGCGCGACGGGAGCGAACGCGTCGCCCGGAGGCGTCCAGTGCGTTGAGAAGACCGGCACGCTGGCCGAGCACGCCGCGTCGAGGCAGACGGCCCCGCCGACGACCCAGTCCTGGCCGCCGAGGTTCACGTAGATCGGCGCCCCCGCGAATCCGTAGCGCGCCGCGAGCGCGGTACCGTTCCGCTCGCCGGTGATGTCCTTGAACCCGAGGACGTTGTTGACGTTCGACGGATTCCCGCAGTTCCACGCTTCCTGCACGGCGAACGCGACGATCGACCGGTCGTCGCGGACCTTGCCAAGCTCCGCCTGCGGCAGCGCCATGCCCCACGCGTTGAGCGGCTGCGCGCGGTCGTTGCAGTTCGGCGTGTTGCTCGTCCAGTTGGTGGTGCTGAAGCCGGCGATGCCCATTCCCGACCGGATGTTCCAGGTCGCGACCTTGAACGTGCCCGCTTGCGCCACCGCTTCGACGCTGGCGGCGGTCACCCGCGCGGGCTCGGTTGGTGAACCACCGCAGGCAAAGATCGACGCGGCCGCGGCGGCGGCGGCGATACTGCTGAGTCGAGTGCACCAACGGGTCATACACGGAAGTGTACGTGCTGCATGGTCTCGTGAGTGCAGCGATGTCTCGATGCGTGGCCTACGGCTGAGTCGCAGGGTGATTACAGCAACACGATCGTCACGCCGGCATTGCGGGGATCGATGCGGAATGACTTCACCGGCGCCAGGGCACGCAGCCGGTGATGGACGGCGTGTCTGATCCGTCCCCCGCTGCGGCCGTGGATGATGCGCACCTCCGCGTGGGACGCGAGCAGCGCGTCGTTGATGCAGGCGTCGAGCGCTTCGATCGCCTGCTCGACCGTCATGCCGTGCAGGTCGATCGACGCGGCCGACCGCGGGACGCTCTCGCGCACGCCGGATGCTCCGGATGGCGTCTCTTTCCGCCGCGGCGCGCCCGCATCGGCGCGCTCCATCCGCGCATCATCGACCACCATCGTCCGTCCTTTGATCTCGACGGCGTAGCGACCGTCATTGCGCACCGCCTGGACGATGCCGGTGCCGAGGCGGGGGATGTGGACGCGATCGCCGGGCGCGAAGGGCACGCCGCATGTTACGCCCGGCGCGGCAGTTGCAGGGTGGGTGGCTCCAACGGCACGCCGCCGATTGGGCGTCCGTTTTCTCGACGAGGTGAGCGATGGCTGTCCGGATTCAACGCAACCTGGGGCAACTGCTGCTGGCGATCTGGCTGATTCTGTACGGGCTGTCGGCGCTGGTGGCGCTCGGCTTGCCGGGGCCGCTGATGGCGATCCTGGCGTTGCTTGCGGGGGTGTTGATTCTGGCCGGGCGCTAGGCGTAGTCCGACCCGAGGACGGCGCCTGCATTCACCGACCGTGGGGCCGCGAAAAAAGGGGCGCGTCCGGTTCGCGCGAGCACCCACGGATCGGCTTGCGGCGCGCCGTCTATTCCTTCGCTTTGAGTCGCGGCTCGTTCTCTTTGATGAAGGCTTTGATCTCGTCGGCCATGCCGAGCAGCTTCAGCCACTGTTCCTTGTAGAGCGTGACCGGAAAGCGCCCCAGTCCGTAGACCGACACGCCCCCCTTCTCGCTGACTTTGATGCCGCCGCCGCGCGCCGCGCGCGTTTTCAGCTGCTCGTTCTCCGCCTTGAGGCGCTCGAGCTCGGCTTTCAGATCTTCGTCTGACATGAGGTTGATTGTACCTGTCGCTGCTGCGGCTGATGTAATGTCCCTGGTGCGGTGGTCGGCACACAACCATACGCATGCCCGCCGGCGGGGATTCTCTCCGACGAGGGCAGGCATCTCACACAGGAAACGACGCCGGTGCGCGCCAACGGAGAAAACGACGTCAGCATCATCGAGTACATCCGGACGTCCGGCGACGGCGGCACGCTTCCTGACATGGCCACTGCCGCCCAGGCACTGGCCGCGCGAAGTCTGCGCCGGACGACGTTCCAGGCGGAGAAACCCACGCTGGAGATCGTCATGACCGTGTCGGCTGACGGCAACGCCATGACCGTCACGACGCGCGCGCCCGGCAGCGCTGACGAGCCGTCGGTGTTCGTCTACGAGAAGCAGGGCTGACGATCGGCCGGCTGGTGACTCGCGCCACGGCGCGCCCGCGATCCGGGCGAGGATCTGCGTCAGTCGCCCGGCGATCACCGCATCAGCTGCTCCCGCAGTCCCGGCTTGCCGTCGATCCCCGCCGCCGGCCGCAGCCCGAGCAGCGCCGTCATCAACGGATACACGTCGACGTTGTTCACGGCGGGAATCGTCGCGCCAGGGCGAATGCCAGGACCGGACGCGATGAAGATCGCGTGCATCGACGGAAACGCGGGATCCCATCCGTGCGCGCCCCAGCGGTCCGGCCGGACGATCCTGCTCGCCGCGTCGGCGAGGCGCGGCATCACGACCATCGTCCAGGCCTCGTCCATGATGATGACGACGTCGCCGATGCGCGGATCGTCCCGGAAGTGATGGCGCTCCGGCACCTCGTGGCGCAGGTAGGCGCGTCCGTGCTGCAGCTTTGCGTTGATCGCGTCGCGCACCCGCGCCGCGCGCGCCGGCTCGCCGCCGCGCACGTGCAGCATCGCGACCGGCCCGCCGAACGACTGTTCGATGTCGTCCATGTCGACGAGCGAGTCGAGCCTGATTCCCTGCTTCGCGGTGGTTTCGACCATGCCGTGGTCGGACGTGACCAGCACGTACACCTGGCTGCGAATCGGCAGCGCGTCGATCCCATCGGCGAGCATGCCGATGGACGCGTCGACGGCTCGGAGCGCAGCGTCGACGCGCGGCGAAGCGAGCGTGCGGTCGTGCGACGCGGAGTCGACGTCGCTGAAGTACAGCGTGATGAGGTGCGGCCGCTTCTCCGGCGGCAGGCGCAGCCAGTCGAGGACCGTCTTGACGCGATCGGCATTGGGAATGGTCGCATCGTAGGCGTTCCAGATCGTCGGGCGGATACCGTTGATCGGCGCTTCCGATCCGGGCCAGAAGAAGCACGCCGCGACCATGCCCTGGGTCTCCGCCGTCACCCAGATCGGTTCGCCCCGGTACCAGCTGGCGTCCGACACCGCGTCGCGATTCCCGAGCGCGTAGGTCTGGCGGCGCGCCGGATCGTAGAAGCTGTTGGCGACGATGCCGTGGTGTTCGGGATAGAGGCCGGTCACCAGCGAGTAGTGGTTCGGGAACGTCAGCGACGGGAACACCGGGATCATCGCCTTGGCGCGTGCGCCGCGCTGCATCAGGCGCCGCAGGTTGGGCAGCTCGCGCGTGTCCAGGTAGTCGTGGCGCAGGCCGTCGACCGAGATCAGCACGACGTACGGTTTGTCGACGTGTTCCGGCCGGTTGACGCCGCCGCTGCCCTGCGCGGCGGCCGGCGAAGTCTGCACGGCGGTGCGGCCGCCGGAACACGCCCAAAGGGCGGCAAGGACGAGAAGAAGGAGAGCGGCTCGCCGCGGGCAGCGGCCTCGGGCGGTCTTCGGTAGCGTCGGCGGCGTCATCGCCCGATCATTATTCGCTTTGCCGCGTCTCTTGTCGCGCACGCCGGAAGACGTGCCGGCGGAGGCACATTCTGGTGAGCGTCGCGCCCGCTAACCCGCCGTGGCCGCCGTCCTCCTTTCTTCTTGCGGGCAGCTGCTGCTCGTATTCGCCCAGGGGCTCGGGCTGCCGCGCAATTACTTGTCCTTCGTGATCAGCTTGAAGAACTCGGGCGGCAGCGTGTAGCTCACGCTGCGAGCGTCGACCCACGCCGCACCCATGCCAATGCTGTTCGAGTCGTAGGCAATCCACATGTAGCCCGCCATACCCCATGTCACGTCCCACGAGTTCTTGATCAGCCATGCGCGCCGGGCGTCGTCCCAGCCAATCAGCGTGACGCCGTGGTTGATCTGCTGCGTCGTCTCGCGCTCGTTGAATACGCCGTTCACGTATGCCTGGAACGCGGGAGTCGCATACACGCCGACGGCCAGAGGACCGTGCTGACACAATGCCTTCTTCATATCGGCAGCTGAAGGGATGCCGCCGTTGGTGCTGACGTAACCCCAGGCGGAGGCGCGGTGCGGTGTCTGAACGTTGGTGCGGCACGCCGTGTCGGTCGCGGAGTAGGGATAGGACGCCTCCGTCGCCGCGCCGCTGGCCATCATCCAGTCGAACACCGGACCCCACCATCCACCGCCGCACGATCCGCCGCCGCTGCAGCTGAGCGCGCTCTGCTCGGAGCCGTCGATCAAGACCCCGTTGCGGATCGCGTGGCTGCCCTCGTACGCGCCGAGCGCGGTGAACGCCCAGCAGCTGCCGCAGCTCCTCTGGTTGCGCACCGGCGTGACCTTGTTCGAACTGCGCCAGTCGAACGCGGGAAGCGTCGCGACGCAGGCCTGCTGCACTTCGGGAAGCTTGTTGCCCTTCTTCAGGTAGGCGTCTTTCGCAGCCGCGTCGAGCGACACCAGCCGTTCCGCGAGGTCGTTCTGGCGGCGCGCACGGTCGGCGAGATCGGGTGGCAGACGCGCGCCGGTCAACCTTTCGAGGCTTTGATCGAGGGCGGTGGTGTAGCCGACCTCGAACGTCAGGCGGTCGGCGCTGATCCGGTTGCGGATCTCGGCGAGGCGGTCGCGGATCGCGGCAGGCGCCTGGGCCTCCCGCTGGGCGTAGACGGCGGCTTGGGCGGCTGGCGCGGCCGCCTGCTGCCGGGCGACGACGACGCCGGAGAGAATTCCGGCTGCGGCGATTGGGACGAGCGCCAGGGCTCGCCATTGACGGACATCCATTCGTGCCTCCAGAGTGCGGTTCGCTCTCTGAGACGGACGTCCCGCGGAGATTCGCCGGGACCTCTATTCCACCGTGACCCTTACCGAGTACGTCTTCTGGGGCTTCGCCTCCTTCTCCCACGGGCGAACGTAATGAAGCCTGAGCACCGCGCTGCCGCTCTTCACGGGCGTGAACGTGAACACCTGGCGCTCCTGGCGGCCGGCTCCTTTGGTGTCGGTCGTTTCGACTCGCGGCTTGTCGCCGGGCGAGAGCACCGCTGGGGGGGGATCCACGACCTGCCACGAATAGCCCGTGCCGAGCTGGGCCGGGAGCTTGAGGATCAGCGTTGATGTGACACTGATCGAGATCTCCTTCCCGTTGTGTTCTTCGGTCAGGACCATCTCTCTCCCGGTGTCCTGGCGCAGCGGCTGTGCGCACACGCTCACCGGCAACGTCGCCACCGCTGCCGCGGCCAACAGAACGAGGCGCATGCGACCATTCTGCGCCCGGGCCGCGCGCCACGCAAGCGTGCGAAAAAGTCGGCCGCGTCCGTCGATGGACTCAAAGGAGTTGTGCCATGCCCCATCGAGTTCTGACGTTCGCTGCCGCCCTTCTGTGCTGTGTCACCACGGCGTCGGCGCAGAGCGCGCCGCACTTTTATCGCGCCACGTCCGTCCGCGGCGCGATCGCCTATCAGTCGGCAGGCGACCCGTCGCAGTTCTTCTATATTCCCACCGAGACCGAGGCGATCCTCGGCGAGCGGCTGAAGGAGTTCCGCGTGTCGTATTACGGCGTCGGCGAGCCGTTCTACGTCCAGAATTCCCTCACCGGAAAAATCGAAAGCTCGGTCGGCGCCGTGATGTCGGCGACCGCGGTCATCGACTTGAGCGATGCTACGCGCAAGCGTCTGATCGCGCAGATCACGCAGGATTTCAAGGTCCAGAACCCCAGGCTCGTGCCGCTGCCGATTTCGGAAGCGAAGGTCCGCTCCCTCCTGCTCGACGGCGCCTTGTCCGTGGCGCAGATGGGACAGATCGTCTCCTCCAACCCGCAGTTCGCGCGCGAGATCCGCCTCAGCGCCGGAGCCAAGGACAACCTTTTCGCGCAGTTGCTGGCGACGTCGGACAACGCTGACTTCGCGAGTGTGAGGTCGAACCCGCATTTCGCCGTCGAACTGAACGGCGTCGCCGAGTTCGTCGGCGACCCGTGGAAGGTCGAAGTGAGCTGCAACCTCAAGCAGGTGTGGAACCAGGTCCGTTCTTCGGTCGGGGTATCGGCGTCGCTCGGCTGGTTCCGCCTCGGGGGCGCCGAGTACAAGCGGATCAACCAGGACCTCGAGAAGTCCGGCGCCTGCAGCTACAAGGAAACGCCGGGGAGCCTGATCGATCGCGACAAGAACGTGCTTCCGTTGCTGGAAATGACGCGGCGGATCTTCGAGCGCCTGAACGGCGAGGCGCAGGGCGGCACCGGGTTCTTCAAGTTCGAGCCCAACCCCGAAGCCCCGCCCGTATCCGCGGGATCCTCGGGTTCGATCTGGCCGTGGAGCGTCAGCGTCAATCTCGGGTACAGCTCCGCCCACTTCACTCAGAACCTCACCTGGAACACGACCGTCGAGATCGCGACCCGGTTCAACTATCCAATCTCAGCCTCCACGTCGATGGCCGTCGTGTGCACGCAGGCGACCAGGAGCATGTTCCAGGACCTCCGCGACACGTCAGAGAACTGCATCGTCCAACGCAAGATCGATCGCCTGATGCAGCGGCTGGCGAACGAGAAAGCGATCGTCAACCGCAAGCTGCAGGATCTCGAGACACGGTTGATGAACGGGACCGTGACGCCCCAGGTATACGAGCTGCTCTACCGCCGCTGGACGACGGAATCGCAGACGGAAGGGGCGATGTTGATGACCAGTACGACCGTCAAGGCGCTGGAGACGCCTGGCCAGCCGTCAGTCAGCGCCGCGGTCCAGGGCGTCTCGGTGAGCGCTCTCACCACGCTTGACGAGGACGTCGCCTGGGCGCAAGCCGAGGCGAAGAAGGTCAAGTCCGGCAAGACCAGGTAACGCCGATGGCGCGGGGGCTCATCGTCGCGTTGTGTGCCGTGCTGTCGTCGGGCTGCTGCGGCTATCGCGCACGGCATCGGATTCCAGCGCTGGACTACTTCGAGCGGTACGTCATCGTCGACGTGGGGACGCCGCCCAGGTGCGCCTTGCCGAAGCGCCGCAACACGTCGGGCCGGATTGTGCCGGTCGGCGTTGCCGTTCCCGTCTGGATCCGATCGGTGGCCGCCACGGACGTGCGCAAGCCGGTGGCCACCGGCCGCGTCACGCTTTCGGTCGTGACGTCGTTCGGCGACGCCACGCCGAGCGCGACCATCACGCCGTCGGTCGTGACGTTGAAGGCGGACGGCTTCGCGGCACAGAAGATCCTGTTGACGCTGAAGTCTTCGACCGAGCATTTCAGAATCCTCGCGGAATTCGCCGACAAAGCCGCGCCCGGGCGCAGCTACAGCCCGTTCATCGTCGCCGGCACCGGAGTGCAGGGCATCGTGAACGTCACGGGACCCGGCGAATCAACCTGCGAGGGTGCGCAGGACCATCAGAAACAGTGATTCATTCACCCGGCGCGGCGTCCTCGGGGTCGATCCCGGCCCTCCGGACCTGCGCATCGCCGCGCGGATCGGTCCGCGTGCTGCAGCAGCACGTGGTGCCTGGACACGGTCCCGACGGGCATCGGTTCGGCGCCGACGATGGATGGGCGCAGGATGACGTCACGCCGCTGGTTTCGCCCGAAGGGTTGTCGGACGAAGACCGGCAGCGTGTCGGGCAGCAGCGCGAGGGTGGGGTCGATCGTGGTGACGTCTTCGCCGCACCAGTGCGTTCGGGTCATCACCTCAGGCTAACCGGGACGCGTGACAGGAGTGGTCACGAGCGGCGGAACAGATGCCCTGCCCTTCGCACGAGTCGGCCGTCGATCAGGCCGCATAGGACAGCCAGCGGCGTGAAAGCCGCCGCGATGGCCAGCGCGATGGCTGCATTGTCGTTCCCGCCAGTGGCTTCCTCCGAAGCGTAGATGCCCAGCATCACGCTCACACCGACTCCAAACCAGAAGAGGATCGGGACTGCCGCACGATCCTCGTCCTGCGAGTCACGGCGGGTCGATCCCGTTTCGGACCCTACTTCTCGTGGCGTCAGTAATGCGGGCGCTGACGAAACCGAGGTAGCTTTCGGGATCGTCGTAGGTTCGTACGTCTTGTTCGACTGTTGTCCTGGGCCGACCGGATTCGCAGGCTGGGGCTGTGGGACTTCGAGCTGCAGCAATGGATGTCCTGCCATCGCTTCCGCGATACTCAGGTTCCTGACCAGCGTGGTGGCGATTTCGCCACATCGATCGCATCGCGCCGCAGCCGACCAGTACATGTCACCGCAGCAGTCATGTTCCCAGATCCGTATTGTCATGCGGGTTCGGCGGCGGTGCGCCTCGGCGATGAAGGCGGAGGTCACTGGTCCTCTCCATTCGAGGGCCATACCGCATCGGCGAGGGCGTTCGCGGCTCGTTCATCGAGCGCGCCCGCGTCGAGCAGGTACGCCCAACGTTCTTGGCAGTAGCCCTTCTGCACGATCCAGTGGTCGGCGACGCACTCCGCCGCACGACCATGGGCATCTGCCGGACCGCGAAACCACCCGATCGCAAAGTCGGAGTAGCCATGCGTGTCCGGCGAGTCCGCGGATGCGGTCACGACGGAGACGTCGTATCCCGGCAGCCACGTCGCGTAATACGCCTCCGGCCAGCTGAAGCCTGGGCCGGAATCGCCCCAGTTGATCGTGAACAGATGGATCGGTCGCAGCTTGCGCTCACGCCGAGCCGTGCGCTGTCGGCGCCGCCCCAGTGTGACGGTGCCGTCGCGGACCACCGCCCATTGCGGCAGGCTGCGTTGCGCGGACTCGAGGCAGATACGCGCGACCGCGTTCTCGAGCATCAGGGCATTGCTGCCACGTTCACTCGCGCGTGGACCGGTGCCGTTCCGGGTCTCGTTCCAGTCGTCTGGCACCGGCTTCGTGACGTCGACCCCGGCAATGTCCGCGGGTTTCGGGTCGGGAACGCCGAGGTACGCGGACAGCAGCGCACGCTCGATGGGCGCGTACAGATTGACGATGTCCATCTTCAGCATCCTTTCGACGATGCTCCGCGAGGAGCTGCGTTCGAATCGCGCATGGTTCCGGACATCCGGGGATGCCGGCCGGCTGGGCCACCGTGTGCGCGGGGAGTTCCGCGCCGGATTACGGTGTGGCGACGGGTCGTCGAGCCGGGGCTCTCGCCGTCTTCTTCATGCCGGCAGCCTGAACGCGGGCTGCCTGGGTTGCTGCGAGCGTAGCAGAGATTGTGCCAGCTGAGTGCACGGGCACGCGCCGGTGCAGAGCGCCTTGCTGTCGTCTGCGGTGGACGGCGGATGTCCAAGCGCAGGGACAATGTCGAGACTCACCGCTCACAAGCAAGCAACGAGTTTCGACGAAGCGCCGCGGCGACCGGTGACGATGGCGAGCTGACCGAAGCGCCGGCCAATCGTACGGGCCATCGCAGGTGGTATGTCGAGGACCAGAACGCTTTCCTCGGCGGGCCACGACGGATCTGCCCCACGGCCTTCGCCGCGGAGACAACGGTAGCCTCTGGCGGTCAGCTCGGTGAGCATCTCGTCCTGCCGAGAGTCATTTGTCGCCGCAGCCAGCTCCCGGGACGCTGGGTTCCAGGCGGTCATGAAGGCCCATCGCGTCGCTCCGTAACGCGCGAGCAAGGCATCGAGTCTCGGCTTGCGACCTCCGACCCGGAAGCGAATGGGTTGCCCTTCCGGCTCGAAGACGAAGTAGTCGGTGTTCTCGTATTCCCGCCACTTCTGCAGCTCGAACGTGGCGCGCTCGTAGACGTGCCTGAGCGCGGACAGGTCGTGACGGTTGTAGTCGAGCAGCGCATGCCAATGGCGCTTCGTCAGCTTCGTCACGCGGCGATAGTGCGTGCGTGATGCCAGCTGCTCCCGCAGATGCTTGATCCACCGCGCCGGCTCACCGCCACGCAACTTCGCGACCTGCCGGTATCCGGCCAGCTCCGCGTACTGATCCAGCGTGTGTTTGGCGGCGCGCCTGTCGGCCTTCGTGATCTTGAAGCCGGGATGCACTTTGGTGCGCCATCTCCGCGCGGTGGTCAACGCGTTCACGTGCCGAGCACGCCATTCGGCTTTCAACGAGGCGTCGAGATCCGACTGCTCCACCACGTCGCGGTCGAAGATGCTCCAACTCACCAGCGGTCGGCCACCCGCGAGCAGGTGCCTCACCGTGTCCGCCAGTGTCGCCGCGCGTACGTGGCTGGATGCCACGCGTCCGGGCGCCAGGCGAGAGTCGACAATGACCTGTTCGAAGTGGTCCTTGCCGCCTTCGACAGCGAGGATTCCCAGGAGCGCCGGGCTGCCGGGTTCAGTCTGCAGTGCTTCGAAGTCGATGTAGGTGGCGTCCATCTCGTGAGGGGTCAAGGTTCGGCCGCCGACTACGTGCGCTGATCAGTCGAAGAGAGTCGGCTCCTGATCCTGCCGCGATGCCGCGGGGATGCTGTACTTCACCGGGTCCGTCGTCCGCTCGGCCAGGCCTTCGCGCACCGCCCGCGTCAGCCAGGCGTTGACCTGCGACGGCTCCAGTGAGAACGCGGTCGCGACTTCAGTCTCGCTTCTGGGAGTGGACAGATACGCAGCGATGCTCGGCCAGACCATCGGGAACACGTCAGCGGCTTCCGTGGATTCCGCGCGGCGCGATGGCGCCCGGTAGGTCGGCGAATCCTCCCGGATCAGTGCCAGGTCACTGCGGCGTGATCGAGCGATGTCGTGTTGCTCGATCCAGGTGCGCAAGCCTTCAGTGACGTCCGCGGTTCCGAGCGGAATGCCGCCTCGGTTTATCAGTTCGCGGTTGCCTGGCGGAACGCTCTCGCCCGCGCGCACGAACAGCGGTACCCACCCGGCGCGGAGATTCTCGATGGCGCCTGCCCATGTGCCGCCGCTGTCGAGGCCGGCGGATACGACGGCGGCCCACGACGCCAGCGCATAAATGAGCTTGTTCCGGCCCATTGCGCCCGCCACGGTGAATCGCGTCGAGGGATGCAGCGGCGTGATCAGCGTCAGACGAGACTCGAGAACACTTCGGCCGACCTCCCGTCGCTTCAGAGTCTGCTCGAGGCTGTCGGCCAGCACTGCGACACCTGCTCCCCCGTGATCGAGGCATCC
Source organism: Vicinamibacterales bacterium (assembly GCA_035699745.1). Lineage (NCBI taxonomy): Bacteria > Pseudomonadati > Acidobacteriota > Vicinamibacteria > Vicinamibacterales > Vicinamibacterales bacterium. Next base: position 3,120 of record DASSPH010000005.1, on the reverse strand, counting down.
CTTGACCGCGAGTTGATCGACGCCGCGCGCGCCGCCGGAAAAGACCACCAGCCCCTCGGCGGCGCATCGTTCGCCGAGGAGTGCCGCGAACGCCGCTCCAGCGTCGTCCACGTCGCGCGAGCCGACGACGGCCAACCCCGTGTCATTCATTGCTGGCTGAGGGCCCGCTCCAAACAGCACTGGAGGGGCCTGTCCCCTCAGCCGTTCCTTGAGCCGGGGCGGGTAGTTCGCATCGACCCTGGTCAGCACCCAGATGCCGAGGTCCTCGAGGCGGGAGCGTTCGATGGCAACCTGGCCGCCGCGCTCGAGGAGCTTCCCGATACGCTCGGCGAGGCTGGCGTCGAGCCGCAATTCTCGACGAATATCGTCGGCCGCCGCGCCCAGCAAGGCGCCGGGCCGCCTGAAATGCGAGGTGCTGATCCCGCGGGCCAGCTCGTTCCATTCTCGCCCTGACAGCGGCTTCACTCCGCCAGACGATCGCGGCAGCGCCAGCGTCGAACACAGCAACAAGATCACCTGCCCGTCGTTGTTCAACGGAGTCAGCGGGGTCAGGGTCTCGTTCTTCACGCGGAGTCTCCCGTCCCTGATGTCGTTGCCAGCGCCAGCGGATACACGAGTCCGCTGCCGGCTCGGCGCAGGATCATCGCGCACTCCGTGAACGTCCACCGTGAGTCCACCATGTCGTCGACCAGCAGCACCGGCCCGGCCCGCACCACCTCGGTCACGGCTTCAAACGCGCCCGCGACGTTCGCCATCTGCCGCGCACTATTCTCCATCGTCCGCTGCTCTTCCGAGTCGCGAACTCGACGAAGCGCGTCGACGAATGGCAGCCCCAGCGCATCGGCGAGCCGCGCGGCGACCTCGGGCACCAGGGAGGGACGCCGCCGGGATGGAACGGCAGCCACCCACTCGGGCGCCGGTTGGGGCCGCCAGTGTTCGCGCACCATCTCCGCCGCAGCCCGCACCAGCCCGTCGTCGAAGCGTCCCGTCCCATATTTGCCGCGGCGGACCAGAGCCGCCCACCCCGCATCGCCCCAGACGCTCAGGGCACGTCCCTCCGACGCGCGGTCTTCTTCGGGCACCGCGCCGGTGCGTTGCAGCTCGCGGTCGGCTGGCCATCGCTTTCTCGGCTCGATCGGGCGATGCGAACGTTGCAGGAAGGCAATCGCCTCCTGCACGAGACCCGGCGCCACGTCGACGCGCAGCAGCGGGCCGCGGCATACCGAACACCGACCGCACGGAGCGGCCAGGTGATCGTCCAGCGACCGCGCCACTGATTGCATCAGGCATTCGCGCGAAGTCACGAATGCCTGGATCGCTTTCAGCTCCTCTCGCCTGGCGGCGGTCACGCGCGCCGTACGCTCTTCATCCGGCTGCCACGGGTTCACCGTTCGGAAGTAGCGGGACCCTTCCCTTCCGATGGCGCCGTCCACCTCGAGCAGCTTGAGCGACTGATCGAGGCGCCGGCGTCGCATGTTGACCAGGCGTTCCAGATCTCCGACGCCCACCGCGTCGGCGGTTTCGACAGCCTCCAGCACTGCCTTCAGTTCCCCCGCGTGCGGGAACGCGGATCGGATGAAGTAGTCCTGGATGTCATCGTCTTCCCGGCCGCTCAACAGGATGGCATACGCCTCGGGCACTGCCCGTCCGGCGCGACCGATCTGCTGGTAGTAGGCGATCAACGAGCCTGGCCGCTGGAAATGGATCACGAACCCGAGATCCGGTTTGTCGAACCCCATCCCCAGCGCGACACTGGCGACCAGGGCTTTGACGTCGTTGTGGAGCAGTCGCTGCTCGAGGATCCCGCGGTCGACGCCAGCACCCAGCTGCGCATGGTACGCGACGGCGTTCACGCCCTTTGACTGGAGCCACTCCGCGACGCGCTCGCAGTCGGTGGTCGTAAGGCAGTAGACGATGCCTGAGCCAGGAAGGTCGGGCAGGTGCTCGGCCAGCCACGCCATGCGTTCGGCCTGACCCGCGAGTTCGATTGTCTGCAGGTGAAGCGTCTCGCGCGTGAGGGAGCCGCGCAGCACGCGCAGCTCCGGCCCAAGCTGTGCGCGAATGTCGTTGACGACGCGGTCATTCGCGGTGGCGGTGGTCGCCAGCACCGGCACCGTCGCCGGCAGCCCCTGGATGATCCGGACGATGCGGCGGTAGTCAGGACGGAAGTCGTGTCCCCAGTCTGAAATGCAATGCGCTTCGTCCACCACCAGCATCCCGATGCCGCGGGCGATCGCCGGCATGGTGCGGGTTTGAAATCGCTGGTTGGCCAGGCGCTCGGGTGAGACGAGCAGCACGTCGATCGCATCGGCCTCGAGTTGCTGGTCGATCTCGTTCCATGCGGTTGCGTTCTCGCTGTCGAGGCGAACCGCCCGGATTCCGATACACTCTGCCGCTTCAACCTGGTTGCGCATCAGCGACAGGAGAGGACTGATCAGGAAGGTCGGCCCGAGCCCGCGCTCCCGCAGGATCTTCGCGGCGATGAAGTAGACGAGGCTCTTGCCCCATCCCGTGCGCTGCACGACGAGTGTGCGGGCGCGCATGTCTACCGTAGTTACGATGCCCTCGAGCTGGCCCTCGCGGAACGCGGCACCTGGGCCCAGCATCGCGTGGAGCAGTTGTTCGGCGCGGCTCGCTGTGGATTCGGCGATGTTCATCGAACGCTATTCGTCATCTGAAGTGCAGTCGGCGTTGAAGTCGTTCTCTCCGGCGCCGTATGGGACGCGCGGGTGGAGGGCGCCTCAGTCGAATACTCGAGGACCTCGAAGACGACGATGCCATCGTCTGAGGGGCTTTGGAAGATGGAAAGATCAGCGTACCTGGCGACCACGCGGGTGCGCGATGAACGAACTCACACCCGCAGGCGCGCGAGCTTGCGGTTCACGATATCCAGGTCGAACGCCTCGGGGTCGAACTGACCAATCCAGTCGGTCAGATCTGCGTGCCGCTCGTCGGACGGGTCTCCCAGCGCGGCGAGGGGGTCCGCGTATGCGTGCGGTCCGCCGCAGTCCTCGGGCGGGCAGGCGCGCGCGCCGTCGAGGCACAACGCGCGGTGCGCGGCGGCGCCGGCGGTGGCGATCGATTCGACCAGAACGCGGTGGTCCCAGTCATCGCCGAAAT
>DASSPH010000004.1 GCA_035699745.1 Vicinamibacterales bacterium | reverse complement strand
GCACATCTCGGTCGGCTCGAGCGCGATCGAACCGAATCTCAAGCCGATGCGTCAGCAGGAAGCGACCGCGGGCGTCGAACACCAGTTCAGCGACGTGATCTCCGCCAGCGTGCGCTACGTGCACAAGCAGATCGACCGCGCGATCGAAGACACGCAGACGGCGACCCTCGACGCCAGCGGATCGGAGATCTACATCATTGCCAACCCTGGCGAAGGGCTCGCCGAGCCGGCCTTCCGGGACGCGAACGGCAACGTGCTCGCGACGGTGCCGAAGCCGGTGCGCGACTACGACAGCGTCGAGTTCGCGATCGAGAAGCGGCTGCAGAACAACTGGTTCCTGCGGACCAGCTATCTGTGGAGCCGGCTGTGGGGCAACTACTCGGGACTGTCGCAGTCGGACGAGAACGGGCGGACCAGCCCGAACGTCGGCCGTCTCTACGACTACCCGATGATGATGTTCAAGGACGGCGGCGAAGCCGTCTACGGCCTGCTGCCGACGGATCGCCCGCACCAGTTCAAGGCGCAGTTCATCTACCAGGCGCCGTTCGGCACCGCGCTCGGGCTGAATCAGTACCTGGCGAGCGGCCTGCCGGTCACGCGTGAAATCGGCATCTATCCCGGCAACAACCTCCCCGTTCAGTACCTCGGACGCGGAAGCGACGGCCGGACGCCGACCTACTCGCAGACCGACCTGCTGGTGCAGCACCGCTTCCGCCTCGGGGCGGAGAAGAGCCTGGAGGTCAGCTTCAACGTGCTGAACCTGTTCAACCAGGACACGGCCATCGCCCGCTTCTCGACCTATCACCAGGTCAACGGCGTCACGCCGCTCGGTCCTGACGGCAGCGAAGAAGCGTTCTACCGCGGTCAGCTCCGCCTCGCGGATCTGATCGTCAGCCAGGGCGTCACCCAGGATCCGCGCTTCCTCAAGGACAGCGCGTTCCAGGCGCCGCTCCAGGCGCGCTTCGGCATCAAGTTCCTCTTCTAAGCCGAAGAGGTTCCGGTAAGATGGCCCCGCGGGCAGCGCGCCCGCGGGGCTTTTTTGTTTTCCACGGAGGGGCCATGCGCAGCCGTACCGCCACCATCACGGCGATCGTTGTCGCCGTTGTCGTCTGCACTGCCGCGGCACAACCGACGAGCGGCGACCGCGCTCGCGCGCTGCTGCAGTACCGCATCGGCATCGATCATCTCAAGGCGGAAGCGTGGGATCAGGCGGTCTCGGCCTTCAAGGGCTCGCTCGAACTCGATCCGAGCTTCGAGATGGGTTATTACGGGCTCGGCCGCGCCTATCTTGGACTGCGGCAGTTTACCGATGCCGCCGCGGCGCTGGCGAAATGCCGCGACCTGTACGCCGCGCAGGGCGGCCGCCGCTTCACCAACGTGCAGGAAGCGCAGCGCTACCGCAAGGACCAGATGATGGAGCTGGACGAGATCATCCGGCAGTACTCGACCGGGCCGCAGACGATGCGGACCGCCGATACGCTCCGGCAGTTGAACGAGCGCAAGCGGCAGCTGCAGGAGAGCATCAGCCGCGGCGACAACATGGCGCTCGAGAACACCGTGCCGGCGTACGTCTCGCTGTCGCTGGGCAGCGCCTACTTCCGCAGCGGACGGCTGGCCGACGCCGAGCGCGAGTACAAGGCGACGGTGGCCGCCGATCCGAAGAGCGGTGAAGCCTTCAGCAATCTCGCCGTGGTCTACCTCGAGACCGGCCGCATCGACGACGCGGACAAGGCGGTGAAGGCCGCCGAGCGCGCGGGATTCAAGGTACACCCCGGTCTCAAGGACGACATCAGCAAGAAGAAGAAAGAAAAAGGGACCGGCGCCGTCGACTAGGCGGTCACCGCCACGCCGCCGAGCACGCGATCGAGATCGCTGCCGGTGAAGGGCTTGGCCAGCACCGGCAGGTTGGCGATGTCGCCCGCCGGATCCTCGAGCGCGGCGATGTCGCCGGTCATGAACACGAAGCGCCGATCGATGCCGGGCTGCGTCTGCCGCAGGTGCCGCAGGCAGTCCGCGCCGTTGCCGTCCGCGAGCCGCACGTCACAGAGCACGAGATCGAACCGCCGCAGCGCGCCGACGGTCCGCACCTCGGCCAGCGATCCCGCCTCGCTGACCGCGTAGTCGCGGGTGGCGAGCATGCGCGCGAGCAGCGCGCGGATCGGCGCCTCGTCATCCACCACCAGCGCATGCCGGCCGGCGGCGGCCGGATTGACAGGGACGGCGGGCGCCAGCGCCCTGGCCGGCGCTGCCTCCGCGGCTGCCGTCGCCGCCGGCGCCAGGGCGGGCAGCGTCAGCGCGAAACAGGCCCCTTGCGCGGTCGGACAGAGGTCGAGCGACCCGCCGTGCGAGCGCGCGATGCCGAGCGCGATCGACAGGCCGAGGCCGGTTCCCTGCCCGACCTCCTTGGTCGTGAAGAACGGCTCGAACACGCGGCCGCGCAGCTCCGGGCTCACACCGGGCCCGGTGTCGATCACCATCAGCTTGTGCGTGCGATCGCCGGCTTCGGTGCGCAGCGTGATCGTTCCCGGCCGGTCGCCGATGGCGTGCTCGGCGTTCAGGAGCAGGTTGACCACGATCTGCTGGATCTCGTCGCGGTTGATGGTGACGCTCAGCGGCGCGGGCTGCAGCTCGAGCTGCAGCGCGATGTTGCTCTGCCGCAGGTGATGCTCGCGCACCTGGGCGGTCGCCCGGGCGATCTGATTCAGATCGGCAGGCGCGCGATCGGGCGAGCTGCGGCGGACGAACGCCAGCAGGTTCCGGACGATCTGCCCGGCGCGCGTCGCTTCCTGGCGGACCAGCTCCAGATCCCGCAGCTGCCCCGCGGGGCGCTGGTCTTCGATCATCAGCTCGACGCACCCGATGATCGTCTGCAGCGGGTTGTTGATCTCGTGCGCGACCCCGGCCACCAGCTCGCCGACCGCCGACAGCCGCTCGCTGTGGACCAGCTGATCGCGCAGGTGCAGCTCCTCGGTGATGTCGCGCTGCACGCCCACGAAATGGGTGACGCGTCCGTCCGGGCCGCGGAGCGCGACAACGGTGCTGGACGCGGGAAACGTGCTGCCGTCCTTGCGGCGATGGACGAGCGTGCCGCGCCAGATTCCGGTCTGGCGCACCTCGGCGCCGATGCGGTCGACGCTCCCCTCGAACCCGCGCTCGAGCAGCTCGGGCAGCATCATGCCGGCGAGCTCGCCCCGGGTGTAGCCGAGCGCATGGACGCAGGCGTCATTGGCGTGATCGACGATGCCGTTGCTGCGGGTGATGAGGATCAGATCCGCGGTCTGCTCGGTCGCGGCCGCCATCATCCGGACGCGGGCGTCCGACCGCTGCAGCTCGCCGCTCTGCAGCGAGAGGCGCAGCGTGAGCACGCCGAGGCCGGCCACGGTCGCGAGCGTCGTGAGCAGCAGCCGGACGGAATCCCCGGCCTCGCCGATCGGCTGCACGCGAAGCAGGCCGAATCCGACCAGCGGAATCAGGAACGCCGGCAGCGCCGAGATCACCGGGCTGCGCCAGCCGCTCGACGAGAGCGCCGGCTCCGGCTCGGCCGACGACCGCGGCGCCTCCAGCGCCGCCCAGAGATAGCAGCCGAACGGGACGATCCACGCGAGATCGTAGACGCTGCCTTCGTGATACCCGCCGCGCGCGATGGCGCCGCTGGTGATGAAGCGGAGGGCGAAGCCGATCGAGGCCCCGACGGCCAGCCGGGTGAAGGTGTCGCGCCATGCGGTCCGGCGCGAGAGCCACACGCTCCACACCAGGCCGGCGGCGAGCACGAAGCGCTGCAGCTGCACCAGCACCAGCAGCGTGGTCTGCGGCTCCTGCCCGCTGGCCGGAACCACGCTGGGGACCATGATGAAGTAGGCGAAGACGAATCCGAGCAGCATCGCGTAGCTGATCAGATCGATCCCCGTCGCCCACGCGGCCGACTTGCGCGGGCCGAGGTACGGCCGCGCCAGCAGCGCCACGACCGGCCCGATGCCGCCGCACAGGCTGAACATCGTGTGCCACTGCACCCACGATCGCTTGCCCGTCAGAGTGGTGATGGTGAATCCGACCTCGCCGATGCACCACATCGCCAGACCGGCGGCGAAGGCCACCCAGAACATCCGCTGGGTGCCCTCCCAGTCGTGGCGGCGGCGCAGCACGACGGCGCAGACGCCGGCGGGCAGCGCGGTGAGCATCGCGTTGGCCACCAGGGTCCGCGCCAGCGCGTACTCCGCCAGCAGCGCACCTGCTCCGAGGTACGCAACGATGTACACGATCCCGTAAACGAGGTATCGCAAGAGGGCCTAACGTGTGGGGGCGTCAGAGTTTAGCACAGGAGCGCGGAGGGAACGGAGGCGAAGGGAGGGAACGGGCTCAAAAAACGGAGCAACGGAGGGAACGGAGGTGAACGGATACCAAAGATATTGTGCTCCGTTTACCTCCGTTGCCCCCGTTGCTCCGTTCCAGCGAAACCGTTCCCTCCGTCCCCCTCCGTTCGACAGCTGACGCATCCCGAATCAAATCTGCTCGACGTCGATCTGCGCGCGCTGCAGTTTGCCGCTGAAGTCGATGTAGACCGACTTCCATTCCGAGAACACCTCGAGGGCGGCGATGCCGGCTTCGCGGTGGCCGTTGCCGGTGTTCTTGGTCCCCCCGAACGGGAGGTGCACCTCGGCGCCGATCGTCGGCGCGTTCACGTAGAAGATGCCGGTGTAGAGATCGCGCATCGCCTGGAAGGCGCGGTTGATGTCCTGGGTGTAGATCGACGCCGACAAGCCGTACTCCACACCGTTGCCGATGGCGATCGCTTCGTCCAGCGACGAGCAGCGCATGACCGAGACCACCGGGCCGAAGATCTCCTCGCGCGCGATGCGCATTGTCGGGTCGACGTCGACGAACACCGTGGGCTCGTGGAAGAACCCCTTCGCATGGACGCCGGCGTCGAGGCGCGCGCCCCCCGTCGCCAGGGTCGCCCCCTCGTCCTTTCCGATCTGCACGTACTTCATCACCGTGCGGAGCTGCGCTTCGCTGTTCGACGGCCCCACCTCGGTCTTCGGATCGAGACCGTCGCCGACCACCAGCGCCCTGGCGCGGGCGACGAACATGTCCACGAATTTGCGGTAGACCTTGTCATGCACGACCACCCGGCTCGCCGCGGTACACCGCTGCCCGGTCGTGCCAAAGCCGCCCCACAGGCAGCCGTCCACCGCCAGCTCCAGATTCGCGTCGTCCAGGATCATGACGACGTTCTTGCCGCCCATTTCGAGGTGGACCTTCTTGAAGGTCGGCGCCGCGGCGAGATTGACCTGGCGCCCGACTGTCGTCGAGCCGGTGAACGAGACGACGCGGACGCGCTCGTCGGCGGTCATCGCGGTGCCGACGTCGGCATCGCCGGTGACCATGTTGACCACCCCGGGCGGGACGCCGGCGTCGATCAGCACGTTGACGAAGTTCAACGCCGACAGCGGCGTGTTCGACGAGGGCTTGAACACGACGGTGTTGCCGCAGACCAGCGCCGGAATGATCTTCCACGACGGGATCGCCATCGGGAAGTTCCACGGGGTGATGATCGAGCAGACGCCGAGCGGCTGCCGCACCGACATCGCGAACTTGTTGCGCAGCTCCGAGGGCACCGTCTGCCCGAACATGCGCCGTCCCTCGCCGGCCATGTAGAAGGTCATGTCGATGGCCTCCTGCACGTCGCCGCGCGTCTCGTTGAGGACCTTGCCCATCTCGCGGGTCATGTCGCGGGCGTAGGTCTCTTTGCGCTCCACGATCAACTGCGCGGCGCGGAACAGGATCTCGGCGCGCAGCGGCGCCGGCACCAGGCGCCACGACTCATAGGCCCTCCCGGCGGCGGCGACCGCGGCGTCGACGTCCGCGGCGGCGGACTGCTGGAACACGCCGATCAGATCGTCGGTATTGGCGGGGTTGCGGTTCTCGAACGTCTGGCCCGACGCCGACGGCACCCAGCGGCCGTCCACGTAGTTGTTGTAGGTGGTGGCGGAAGCAGTAGGCATGACGATCTATGTTAGTCTCCCCCATCCCATGGCGGACGAGAACAAGCGCGACAACGAGCGGGTGCCGGTCCCGGCGCCGCTGCACGGCGAAGTCAAGGTCTTCCAGCCGATGACCATCCTCGACGTCAGCGCCGGCGGCGCGCTGATCGAGACGCCGTTCGCGCTGCAGCTGGATTCACTGCACGAGTTCCGCATCTCGCTGGGAGACCGCTCGGTGGTGGTGAAGGGACGCATCGCCCACTGCCACATCGGCGAGCTCAAGGGGGGTGTCGTGATCTACCGCACCGGGGTCGAGTTCGTCGAGATCTCGGACTACGTGCAGTCGGCGATCGAGCACTTCGTCGCCGCGCTGAAGCTGTCGCAGCGCGTGCCCGCCATCATCGATGGGCAGATCGCCGAATAGCGTCAGTCCGACGCGCCGCCGTCGGCGGACCGCGGCGGCGTCACATAGGCGCTGACCGAGCTCTCGTGCCCCGCCGCATCCACCGCGGCGACGCCGAACACCCAGTCGTCGATGTTCATGTGCGGGAAGGTGTATTCGGTCACGTTGCCGACGGCGAGCTCGTGCTGCCAGTCCGGCGCCCACGCGTTGCGCCAGAAGATGCGATAACCGGCGGCGCCCGGCGACGCCTGCCACCGCAGGTGAGCGTCGTATCCGGAGCTGCGGCGATCGATGGTCGGCTGGCCGCGCTCGGTGGTCACGACCGGGGGCGGCGGCGCGAGCGCCAGCACCGCCATGCCGGCGGCGTTGACGCGGGCGTTCTGCGCGAGATAGCGGAAATCGACGCCGTCGATCGTGTCGTTCGGGCCGTGCTGCTTCGAATAGTTCTCGCGCGATTCGCGGAAGCCGATCGCGGCGAATCCTTCCGCGTTCAGCGCGCTGTGGTCGCCGCCGCGGCTGAAGCGATCCCGGCGCGCCATCAGCCGCACCCGGTGCGACGGCACGTAGGCGGCGCCGATCCGCGCCGCGAACATCGCCAGCGCGCGGGACGGAGAGTCCTCCGGCCCTTCCGAATACAGCCGGATCGTCGCGCCGTCGGTGATGCCGTCGCCGCCCCGCGACCCGCCGACGATGTCGTTGTTGAACCAGGCCTGGATCGGCGTCTTCTCCGCCTTCGCCTTCCTGGCGTGCGCGCCGGCCCCGATCAGTCCCTGCTCTTCGCCGGCGACGGTCATGAAGACGAGCGTGGCATCGAACTCGATGCCGCTCTCGGCGAATACGCGCGCCAGCTCCATCGACAACACCGTCCCGCTCCCGTCGTCATTGGCGCCGGGCGCGACGATGTTGGGGTCGCGCACCGGACGGGGCGGCTGCGCGCCTGGCGTGGCGCCCGCGCCGCGTGCGCCCGGCTGCGCGCCTCCCGCACCCGGCGCCCCGCCGGCGCCCCGTCCCGCCCCCGAATTGCTGCTCTGCTGCCCGGCGGCGCCGAGATTGAGGGAGTCGTAATGACCGCTGACGTAAATCCGCCGCGGTGACTTGCCCGGCAGCACCGCCATGACGTTGCGCAGCTCGATCGCCCCCTGACAGCCGCGGATGTTCTCGACCTGGTGGGTGTCGAAGCTGACCTGCAGCTTCGGGCTGGTGCGCTTCAGCTCGTCGAAGATCCACTGGCGCGCGGCGCCGATCGCATCGGGCGCGGCGGCATCCGAGCAGGTGTTGCGCGTCTTGAAGCTGGAAAGCTTCTGCAGCAACTGCTGGAGCCGCTCCTCCGAAATGGCGTCGATCAGCTTCAGGATCCGCGGATCGATCGACGACTGCCCCTGAGCCTGGACGGCCGGCGGCAGGATGAGCACCGCCAGCACGCCGAGCACGCCGCACACCACCCGCCCCCTCTGCACCTTTGCCACCGTCATCTCACTTTCACGTGTTCGAGATAGTCGCCCGACGCGATCCGCGCGGCCCGGCCGAGGGGCGCGTTGTAGAAATACACCCAGGCACGCGCCAGCGTGCCGTCGGGCAGCGCGACCTCGGCCTGCGACCGGATGTACAGGCTCTTGTCCGGATCGTCGTGCCGGTAGCCCTCGATGTCGTCGAGCGCGGCGAGCACGACCGGCGGATCCATCATCTCGTAGACCTCGCCCCAGATGTGGCCATCGGGAGCCGGCACGGCCGCCGGGTAGAGACCGAGATCGAAGAGCGCCCCCTGGATGGAGCCGCGGCCGACGTATCTCAGTTTGCCGTCGATGCCAGCCCGGCGCCGCCGGTCGAATCCGGCCATGAGCGTGCCGTAGAAGAAGACGAGGTCCGCCACCGCGGATGCAGGGTACAACAAAAAGGCCGGCGCGTGAGCGCCGGCCCCCCAGGAGAGAAACGATGAACGCCGTGCGGCTCAGCGCTCGTGCAGCTGCTTCGGCAGCTCGTGGAGGTGGCCGCCGTCCTTCTTGATCTGCTGCGGAATCATATCGAGCACTTCGGACGGCACGGCGAACGAGAGCGCCACGGTCTTGCCGCTGCCGCTCAGTTGCAGCGAGTTCATCAGCGCGGTGGCCTTCGGATCGTTCGTCATCCGGCCGAGCGCCATCAGTCCCTGCACGACCTGGCGGAGGTTGTCGGCGGACTGGTTGTCGCGGGTTTCGGCGCGGAGCGTGCCGGTGATGCCGCCGTCGATGTGGGTCATGGCGGCGAACGTCTTGATCGCGGGGAGCTTGCTGGCAATCTCGGGCGGCAGCTTGGCCTGGCTGGCGATGGCGTCGAAGCGCCCGACGGCCCAGGCGTTGTTGCCCATGTCGATGTCGGCGATGAGCTCCATCATCTCGTTGTTGCTGGTGATGCTGTGGGCGGTGAGCTGCGCGTCGATGGCGCTCTTGATCGCCGCTTCGCTGCCGATGCCGACCAGGCCGAACTCGAGGAACGCGAGCGCGATCGGCTCGTGGCGGCGGCGGACCACGGTGCCGGCGCCAGAGGCGTCGAGCTCCGCGTCGCGCGGGACGCCGGTCGACTTGATCAGCTTCTTGCCCTTGTATTCCTCGATCACGCCGCCATGCTGGACGGCGAGGTCCTCGAGCATCTTGGTGTTGAACTGACCGCGGGCGATGACCAGGCCGCTCGGTTCGGCGCTGCCGTTGGCCGCGGGAATCCGCGTGGCGGCGGCAACGATGTAGTCGATGTCGCGCTCGATGTCGATGCCGGTGTGCTCCTTGAACTCCTGCTGCCCCTGCTCCTGCGGGAGCACGAGCTTCAGGCGCTGGCGGAGCTGAGAGTCCATGACCTCGCGGACGTTGGCAAAGGCGACCACGGCCGATTCCGCCGGGACGTAGCTCAATTCAGACGGTCCCGACCGGGACGCGGACAATGACGGAAAACCGGCGCCGTAGAAGGCGACCAGGCCCGTGCCCAGGCCGGCAACCAGCACCGCCGCCGACCCACCCATGAAATAGCGCGTCTTCTTGGTCATTCGCGTGGCCCTCTCGGTGGATTATACAGATCCCCCGGGTAAAAAGTTCCGCTAATGGGAGGCAAGTGTCCGGAAACGAACGGTTTGGAGGCGCTCACTGCTCGAGAACGTACTCCTTGCGCTCAACACTTACGGCCGCCCCCCAGAGAAAAACGGCCAGAATCACCGCCAGCCAGATGAGGCTCTCGACCAGGCCCGGGCTTTCCCGGAAAATCCCCTGGATCAGGCTGATGACGTTGTCGTTGGGCATCGCATGGGGAACCATCGCCTGGAGGTAATACGCGACGGTGAACTTCTTCAGGTAGCCGGGGAACGCCAGCGCCGCCTGCTCCCACCCGAAGATGAAGATCAGCCCGACCAGCAGCGGCCGCTTGAAGCGCGCCCCGATGAACGCGAACACCGCGCCATAGACGGCCAGGCCGATCGCGAGCAGGGTCAGGTCCTTCAACAGGTCCAGGAACGACGCCCCCAGGCTGCCGCGCATCGGCACGATGCACAGATACACGATGACCACCGACGGCAGGACGACGAAGAAGGTGCAGGCGAGATAGGCGAGGTACTTGCCGACCAGGACCGCCCCTTTCGGGATCGGACGGGTGAAGAGATACGTGATCGTCTTGTCTTCGACCTCGTCGGCAATCAGCGACGTGCCGTAGAACACGCCAAGCACCGGCACCGTGAAGCGCAGGTAGAAGACCCAGATCATCAGCCCGAAGATCGCCGGACCCGCCATCATCATCCCGTTCACGCGGAACACCGGCGCGCCGAGCGCGTCGAGCAGCCGCAGGACCAGGGAGATCAGCACCGGCGCGCCGACGACCAGCGCCATGAAGATCGTCCGCCGCGACCACAGCATCTCGCTGACCGACAGGTCGAACACGCGCAGCGACGAGGCGAGGAATCCCGGCGCCTTTGGAATCGGACGGTTCGTGGGCTCGGCCATTGGCATCACTTGATCAGATACTGGAAGACCGCCTGCAGGTTGTCGTCGGGCGAGGTGACTTCCTCGATTGCGCCGAACTCGCCGCTCGCCGCCATGGTGGTGAGCCGCGCGTAGAACGCGTCCGGCCTGCCGGTCTCGACGACCACGGCTCCCGGCTCGAATTTCAGGCTCCGCACGTCGTCATCCGTCGCGTTGATGAACTCGCGCGCGATGCGGCGGGGATCCTCCGCGCGCACGTAGACGGTGTGCGGGTGCTCGTCGATCAGCTCGCGGATCTGGTGCACGTCCCCTTCGGCGAGGATCCGGCCGTTGTTGATCAGGAGGATGTTCGAGGTCATCGACTCGATCTCGTGCAGGATGTGGCTCGAGACGATGATGCTCTTGCCGGCGCGCCCCCACTCGCGGATCAGGCGAATGGTCTTGCGGCGGCCGAGCGGGTCCATGCCTGACAGCGGCTCGTCCAGGATGAGCAGCTGCGGATCGTGGACCAGCGCCTGCGCCATCTTCACGCGCTGACGCATGCCCTTGCTGTAGGCGCCGATCTTCTTGCCGGCGGCTTCCATCAGGTCGACCGCGGCGAGCGCCCGCCGCGCCGCGTCGTCCGCCTGCTTGTCGTCGAGACCGTTCAGGCGCACGAGCGCCTTCACCCACTCGAGCCCGGTCATCCGCTCGTAGAACGCGTCCTGTTCCGGGCAGAAGCCGATCTGGAAGTAGAGGTGCGGATTGCGCCAGATCGGCTCGCCGAGGACCTTCACGTCCCCCTTGCTCGGTTTCAGCTGGCCGGTGATCAGCTTCATGAAGGTCGACTTGCCGGCGCCGTTCGGACCGAGCAGGCCGGTGATGCCGGGGGGCACGGAGACGCTGACGTCGTTGAGGCCGATCACCTGGCCGTACCATTTCGAGACGTGCTCGGCTGAGACCACGGGGGCGGCGGCGGCCGGGGCGGCGGCAGGCGCGGCGGCGGCGGCGGTCGACATTACGTCACCACCTCCACGCCTCTGACCCGCCGCTCGAGAATCGAAACCGAGATGACGATCAACCCGATGATCACGAGCAGCGACACTTCCCACGGCGTCGCGTAGCGCGGCTTCAACCGGAACACCACGTCGACCACCTGCGAGACGTTGGCGCCGATCGAGATCCACGACACGCGGCTGCTGCCGGTGATGGCGTAGAGCGCGCCGTAGATCGCGGTGGTGAAGAAGGTGATGCCGACGTAGAGAATGCCGACGTAGCGCGCGCTCTTCGACAGCGACGACAGCGCCAGCATGGTGAACGAGGCCAGCGCGACCTGAATCAGGCTGCCGACGGTAATCGCCGGGATGAGGAAGAGGTTGTTGGCGAGGAACGTGAAGCTGCCGTCGAACGCCACCTTCAGCCACAGCAGCAGCATCGCCGGCACGAACGTGACCATCGTCAGGAAGACGAACAGGATCGCCAGCTTGCCGACGATGTATTCCGATCGCATCAACGGCTTCGACAGGTAGATCTGCAGGGCGTTGGCGCGGCGATCGTTGGCGATCAGGCCGGCGCCGACGTACACCGTGATGACGAAGACGAAAAAGTCCTGCTGCTCGAGGAACTGCCGGAACGTCTCCGCGGTGGGATTCAGGATCGCGGCCTGGGGATAGTTGGCGCTGATCCACATCTGGACGGCGCGGACCAGGAACGGCGCCAGGGCGAAGATCAGCAGGCCGAGGAACGCACGCTTGCGGATCATCGTCTTGATGCCCGCCCACGTGATGACCATCCAGGAGCGGCCGGGAACGGTCTTGCCGCCGCCGTAGTGCCGGTAACTTTGATCGTGGATAGGCATGATGGGTCGCCGAGCCTACTCTTCTCCAATCGCTTTCGCGAAGACGTCCTCGAGCGTCGGCACGCTGGGTCTGAGATGGCGCACCTGCGCGCCGAATTCCGCCGCCGCCCTGAAGATGGCCCGGTGATCGCCGACGGCCGCGGGTACGAACACCCGCATCACGTCTTCATCGGTGGCGTGCGTATCCATCCCGAGCGCGCCGAGCCGATCGATGAAGCCGGGGAGATCCCCCTTGATGCGGAGCTCGTAGACGCGGCCCGCGGGGCCCTTGAGTTCGTCGATGGGCCCGTAGGTGGCCACCTGCCCCTTGTCCATGACGACGACGTGGTCGCAGGTGTATTCGACGTCGGGCAGCAGGTGCGACGAGAGGATCAGGCTGACGCCTTTGTTGTGCCCGAGATCGCGGACGAGCTCGAGCATCTCGTCGCGGCCCTTGGGGTCCATGCCGTTGGTCGGCTCGTCGAGGAACAGCAGGTCGGGATCGTGCACCAGCGCCTGCGCGAGCTTGATGCGCTGCTTCATGCCGGTCGAATAGGTGTCGACGTTGCGGTAGCGCGCCTCGCCGAGCCCGACGTAGTAGAGCACTTCGTGGGCGCGCTGCATCGCGTCGACCGCGGGCAGCCCGGCGAGCTGGCCGCAGTAGGCGACGAACGAGACCGCGTTCATGCCGGGAATGTGCGCGTCGTTTTCCGGCATGTAGCCGATGCGGGCGCGGATCGCGAGCGGCGCCTGCGCGACGTCGAGGCCGAGCACCGTCATGTGCCCCCGGTCCGGCTTGACGAAGCCGAGCAGCGCCTTGAGCATCGTGCTCTTGCCCGCGCCGTTGGGACCCAGCAGACCGACCGCCCCCCTGGCGAACTTCGCGGAGACGCTCTTCAGGGCCTGGTTCTTCCCGTAGATGACGGTGACGTCATCGAGCTGTACGACTGCGTCCATTTTCGGTCAGGAGTGTATACGGAAATCTGGAGTTCGGGTTCGATCTCTCCATGGCGGCCTGAACGGAGGTGGACGGAGGGAACGGATCATTCGGAACGGAGCAACGGAGGCAACGGAGGTGAACGGAGCTAGAATTTTTTGGCTCTCCGTTCGCCTTCGTTGCCTCCGTTGCTCCGTTCCAGCGAAACCGTTCCCTCCGT
>DASSPH010000003.1 GCA_035699745.1 Vicinamibacterales bacterium | reverse complement strand
GCGACGATGCCGGCGGCGGACGGGTGGTGATGCTGAGCGATACGCTGTGGCGACGGCGGTTCGCGTCCGATCCCCGGATCGTCGGCGCCACCGTGGCGATCTCCGGAGAACCCTTCGAGATCATCGGCGTGGCGCCGGCCTCGTTCAGCGGTCCTCGAGGATGGCTGGTGGGCACGCAGTTCTGGATTCCACTCGGTACCGAGGCACGGCTGAAGGAGTCCCCCCGGACGGCGGCGCCGCGCGCCACCGCACGAGACGATCGCCGGCTCACCGTCTTTGGCCGCCTCGCAACGGAGGTGACGATCGCCTCGGCCTCGGCGGAAGTGCAGACCATCGCCGGGCGGCTCGACGAGGTCTTTCCGCCGCGATTCCGTGGCAGGGGCGCCGGCGCCACCGATCGCCCGTGGCGCGCAAAGACCCTGGCGGCGATCTCCGACGACGAGGACTCCGCCGTGCGCCGGTTCGGGATGACGCTCGTGGCGCTCGTCGGGCTGGTGCTGGTCGTCGCCTGCACGAACCTCGGCAACCTCGTGCTCGCCCGCGGAAGTACACGGCTGCGCGAGCTCGCCGTGCGGCGCGCCCTCGGCGCATCGAGGTGGCGGCTGGTGCGCGAACAGTGTCTCGAGAGCGTGATGCTGGCCGCCGGCGGGGCATTCGCGTCCTACGTCATGTTCGAGCTGTTGCGCGTCGTGATGGACGCCGAGTTCAGCCTCGCCATGCCTTTCGGCGGCCGTACCACGCTGTCGTTTCATCCCGCGCTGAACGTGCCGGCGCTGACGGTCGCGGTCTCGTCGCTCCTCATCGCGCTCGTCGTCTTCGGCCTCGAGCCGGCGATTCAGCTGACGCGCACGCTCGACGTTCGCGGCGCGCTCGCCGGCGGATCGGCCGCCGGACCGCAGCGCGGCCGGCGCCAGCGGCTGCTCCTGCGGTGGCAGGTCGCCATCGCGGCGGGGTTCTTCATCATCGCCACCATGTTCGTGAAGTACTCGATCGCGGAGGCGCGCCATGATTCCGGCATCGACCTGGATCGAATCGGCGTCGCCGTTCTCAATCTCGACACGCCGGAGTGGAACGAGCCTCGCGCACGGCGCGTCTTCGACCGGGTACTCGACGAGCTGCGGCGCCATCCGTCGGTCGAGGCGGCCTCGCTGTCGAGTGGATTGCCCTTCGGCGTGCCGAGCACGCTGCGTCTGTCCATCTCACCGCTGGAACAGACGAGCGCCGCGCGAATGGACCCGCAGGTGGTGACGACGATCGCCGGGGCCCCCTCGATGTTCCGAACGCTCGGGGTGGAGATCCTTCGGGGACGCGGTTTCGACGATCGCGATGGGCCGGCCGCGCCGCGCGTCGTGGTCCTGAGCGAATTCACGGCACGGCAGATGTTCGGCACCGCCGACGTCGTCGGGCGGGAGACGGCGGTCGGTCAGACGCGGTCCCAGACGGCCACGATCGTCGGCGTTGCCGCCGATACGGACGTGGGCCGGATCTTCGCGGATCCGCGGCCACTGGCCTACGTGCCGCTGACGCAGCACTACCAGCCGCTCATCACGGTCGTCGCGCGGGCATCCGGGTCGGTGACGAATGTGGTGGGCGCGATGCGCGAGGCCATCCGGCGTGCCGATCCGGACGTCGCGGTCGACACCATCGGGACGGGACGATCGGTGCTCGCCGGACCGTTTCAGGTCCTGCGCGGGCTCGGCATGACGGCGGTCGGCCTCGGCGCGATCACGCTGCTTCTCGCCATGGCGGGCCTCTACGGCATCCAGTCGCATATCATTGCCAACCGCACGCGCGAGATCGGCGTGCGGATGTCGTTGGGGGCCACCGCCGGACAGATCAAGCGCATGGTGCTCGTGGACGGCTATCGCCCTGTCCTCGACGGGCTCATCTTCGGGTTGTCGATTGGCCTCGTCGGCCGGGCGATCACGCGCGCGTATCTCGAGCTGGACGTCGCCATCGTCGATCCGTGGATGCTGGTGGTGACGCCGATTCTGTTGATCTGTGCCGCGTTCTTTGCCTGCTACTTGCCGGCCCGCAGGGCCGCGGCGGTCGATCCCAACGTAGCGCTCCGCAGCGAATAGCCACGCCGGCTCACGTCGAACGAATTCGTTCGCGCGGAGCGCCGTCGGCAATTTCGGCTGGCGCGGATGCGCTCGTACCCTGCAGCGCGCATCAGCCGAGCCGCGGGCTTCCCCGTCACGTGTCACCGGCGTTTCGCATCCACCGCTGCGACGAAGGCGTGAAGCTCTCTCAGCACGTCTGCTTGGCGTGTCAGGAAGAGATAGTGCCCCGCGTTGGGATACCACAGAACGCGCGCGTCCGGCACATGCCGCGTCAGCTTGTCGACAATCCGCCCGAACACGATGCGGGATCTGGCCATGAAGGCGTCGATCGCAGCCCGCTCCTTCTCGTTCGTCGGTTCGTACCCCGTGGCCTTCAATACCTGGTCAGTCGTCTGCGCACCGTTCATCAGCGCGAGGACAGGAACGCGGATGCCCGAATAATCGCGCCGGTAGACCTGACCTTTCCCGATCGCCGGGCTGACCCACTCGGGGATCCTGTACGCGCCGACCCCCTCGCCCGCAGGTTCGAAAGCCGCGCGCAGCTCCGCTTCCGGCAACATGAACCCGAGGGTGCAGCCCCAGGTCCGACGGTATTCGGCAAACGTGCTCCGGTCCACCGGACCGCACTTCGGCCCCCGCTGCAGTCCGGGAGGCAGCTTCTGCTGCAGCGCCAGCCATTCCTGGTCGGCGGCCGGATCATCCTCCAGGTCGCCGAGCGCGTCGATGTACACAATGCCGGAGATGCGGTCCGAGTGCTGCCGTCCGATCGTCGTCATCTCGCCGCCGGCCATCGAGTGGCCTACTAGAATCGGTTTGTCGATCCGCAGCCGCTCGATCGCCTGGAACACATCGTCCGCGAGACGCTGGTCGGCGTAGCCGGATGGCGGACGGCTCGAGGCCCCGTACCCGCGACGGGTGATTGCATATACGTGACAGCAATCGCGCAGCTGCGGGACGAAGTCGTCGAACACGTGCCCCGTGTTCCCCGAGCCGGCGATGAGTACGAGGGCACGACCCGACCCGCCCCAGTCCAGCACTTCCAGCGTGACGCCCTCGTCCACGGTCACGAAGCGGACCTCATGCGCGGCAGGGTCTGTCCAGCGTCTCGCTTCCTGCGCTCCGGCGAGTCCTCCGGCGAAGACGGTAAGGAAAGCGAGGCTCAGCGTTGCGCACCACATGAGCGGCGCCTGATCAGTCGCGGAAAGTCTGCTGCATCAGCCGATGAAAATACTGCCGCCAGATCTGGTAATCGTGGCCGTACCCGGGATCCTCGCTCCAGATGTGCTTCACGCCGGCCTTCGTCAGCGCATCGTGCATGGTGCGGCCACGATTCACGGCGGTGTCCTCTGTGCCGGAGCCGATGAAGATCATCTTGTAGTTCCTGTTCGTCTTCGCCGGGTCGGCGGTGAGCAGATCGGTGGAACCGAATCCGCTGAACGCGCCGACGTAGGCGAACAGTTCCGGATGGCCGAAACCGATGGAGGTGGCGTGACCGCCGCCCATCGAGTAGCCCATGATCGCGCGGTGCTCCTTGTCCTTGACGACGCGGAACTCTTTCTCGACATACGGGATCACGTAATCGAGCATTTCCTTGGCCATGCTCCAACCGCTCGGCGAAACCCCTCGCCCGACACCCGGGGCACCGGGACCGCCACCACGCGGTGCATCACCGCGTGCCGCCGCCGGTGGCGGGGTATACCCCAGGGCCTTCTGCAGCGCGACGATTTCGGGCTGTCTGCCGGCGGAACCGGTCTTCTCATGACCGAAGGGCATGACGATGATCGCGGGAACGGCCTTCTTCTCCGCGAGGAGATTGTCCATGATCATGTTGGCCATGCCGGTTTGCGTCCAGCCGCGCTCGTAGTCGTTGGCGCCGTGCAGCAGGTAGACCACCGGATATTTCTTGCTGCTCGTGTTGTAGTCGGGCGGCGTATAGACGACCACACGACGGGCCACCTTGGTCAGCTGGTTGACGTACTGGTGCTCGATCAGGTTGCCGTGCGGCACGTCGCGGAACATCATGAAGTCCGCTTCCTTCCCCGGCAGCGCGACGACGCTCTTGTAGACGCCCGATGCAGGGCGAACGAAGGTGTTCTGCGGATCGGGCGTCACCAGTCCGTCCACGTCGAACCAGTACTGGTAGTAGCTCGGCGCGAGCCTGGGAGTCGTGAACGACCACACGCCATTGGCGTCCTGGCTCATGTCGAAACCGGCGGACCCGTTGACCGGGGTGTCGCCAAGCTTCGGCATGTCGGTATACACGCGCACCTTCTTCGCATTGGGGGCCGGCAGCCGGAACGTGATGGTGTTGTCGGCGTTCACTTCGGGGGAGCGGACGTTGGTGACAACGCTGGCCTCCACCCCAGGCCCGCGCCCGCGTCCGCTGGGGCCGCTGCCCCCGGGCGGATTGTTGTTGATCTGGGCCTGGACTGATGCGGCCACGAGCGTTGCGAGGGCGGTTGCCGGAAGAACGCGAAGGGTCCGGTTCATCATCTGTGCCTCACGAAGACATGAGCCCTGCGGGGGATTGGGACCGGGCCGATTATAAGCGACGCCTACCGCGCCGGGGCACAGGCGAAGTTCGCCGCGTCATCGATGCTTCCGGATCCACTGTAGCGGGCGACGGCCGGATATGCGCACAGCGGCCGCGTGCGATCGACGCGCCCGTTGATCGAGCGAGATGCGGGGATGCTGTCCGGCGCGGTGCCGCGCTCCACCCATGCCTCGAGCGCCGCGAGAGCGTCGAACGTGCCCGTGCCGCTGCCGCCGCCACAGTGCGCCATTCCGGGAACGGGGAAGAAGCGATAGAAACGCCGGGTCGCGTCGAGGCCGCCGTTCGCGCTGACGACGCGCTCGTAGTACTCGATCGTGTCGAGCGGCGAGACGACCGGGTCGGCGAGGCCCGTGTACATGATCAACTTGCCGCCGCGTGCGTTGAACGCCGTGTAGTCGGTTGACATCGCGTTCAGCATCGGCCACGCGGCGTCGACCGTGGCGACGTCCTTGTCCCAATCGAACGTGCGCGGATCCCACCTGGGATTCTCGAACACCCAGTCGCGGAAGAGGGCGATGCGCACCGGCGCAGAGGGATTGATGATGTACTGTCCCCACCCGGACTCGCTGCCGCGCGCCCATCCGGGGTACAACTGCCGCCCGTCGCGCGCGCGCGCGCCCGCGTAGACCCTGGCGACGGCGGCGATCTGCGGTGCGGTCAGACACGAATCCGTCTCGGCCGCCGTGCATGCAAGGGCCGCCGGATCGAATCGGCAGGCGCGCGGATCGTCGATCACGCCGTCTTC
>DASSPH010000002.1 GCA_035699745.1 Vicinamibacterales bacterium | reverse complement strand
GAGGACCATGTCCTCCGTCGAGTCCCAGTCGCGCCCGTCGTTCGGGGTGAACTGGTAGTGCCACTTGCGGAGTCCGGTCGTGGCGTCGAGCGCGACGACCGACGAGCTGAACAGGTTGTCGAGGCCGACGCCTCTGACCGTGCGATCGATCTGCGGCGCGGGATTGCCGACCGGCACGTAGACGAGATTCAGATCCGGATCGTACGTCGGCGTGAGCCACGCCGCACTCCCACCCTTCTGCCAGCTGTCCCCCTTCCATGTGTCGTGGCCGAACTCGCCCGGTCCGGGCACGGTGTAGAAGCGCCAGAGGCGCTTGCCGCTCGCGGCGTCGTAGGCGTCGATGAATCCGCGGATCGCGTATTCGCCGCCGCCCACGCCCATGATGACCTTGTCCTTCACGACCAGCGGCGGGCTCGTCAGCTCGTAGCCCTCCATCGTGTCGGCCATCTGCACCTGCCACAACACCGCGCCGCTCCGCGCGTCGAGCGCGATCAGCACGGCGTCGAGCGTGCCGACGAACAGCCGGTTGTCGAGGATCGCCACGCCGCGGTTGAAGCGGTTGTTTTCGTAGGGGTTCTTCACCGGCTGTTGCCGCGTGTAGCGCCAGATCTGCCGGCCGGTCTTCGCGTCCAGCGCCGACACGGTGAGCGGATTGCCGCTGCCGGTGACGTACATGATCCCGTCCACGACGATCGGCGTCGCCTCGAGGATCGAGTCGCCGGGAATCGGCGAGGCCCACTGCGCCTGGAGGCGTCCGACGTTGGTGGTGTCGATCTGTTTCAGCGCCGAGTAGTGCGTGCCGCGGTAGTTGCCCCAGAACATCGTCCAGTTGTGCGGCTCCTTGTCGGAGGCGACCAGCCGCTCGTAGCTGATGCCGCCCGTCGTGAGAACGTCCGGTACGCCCGCTGTCTTCGTGATCAGCGTCGTCGACACCGTCGACGACTGGGCGTCCCGCCCGCGCTGCGCCGCGAGATACGCCACCAGGTTCGTGATCTCCTCCTCGGTGAGCCGGTCTTTGTAAGCAGGCATCAGCGAGACAGGATCGACGCGGACGTCCGCCGTCATCTTGTCGACGGTGTGGAAACGCCCGGTCGCGTCGATCAGCTGCAGCGAGAACGTGTCCTCGCTGCGGCGGATGCCGCGCAGTTCGCGGCCGTCGCGGTACTTGACGACGACGGTGACGGGACGCGCCGGACCGCCGCGCCCACCGCCTCGCCCGCCTCCGCGGCCGCCGGCCGGCGGCGCGAGCGCATTCGGATCGACGATCGCCTGCCGGAGCGTCGCGACCGGAAGCTGGCCCGCACCCGAGAGGTCCGAGGCGACCGCACCGCCGCGTCCGTTGATGTCGTGGCACGTGGCGCACGCCCCCTTCCCGAAGAAGATCGCTTCGCCCGCGGCCGCGCTGCCGCCGACGGCCGATGCCGACGCCGCCGGGCCGCGATCCGTCACGGGCGCCAGGCTCCGGATGTACGCGACGAGCTGCCAGATCTGGTTGTCGGGGACGTTGGCGTTCGGGTCCATCTCCGTTCCGGGAATGCCGTTCTTGATCGTGCGGAACAGTCCCGCGTCGTCGCCGCCGTGCTTGAAGGTCCCGGTGTTCAGCGCGGGGCCCTTGTTGTTGCCGACGCCACCGCCGCCGTGGCAATCCGCGCAGAAGTCGTTGAACAGCCGTGTGCCGGCCTGAATCGCCGCGGGGTTGCCCGCCAGCGGGTTCACGACCGCATCCGATTGCGGCGGCTGCTGCGCTGCCCAGGGGAGCGCGACGGCGAGCGCGGCAACGGCCGCGAACACGAGGAGGCTGATGCGATGCGATGTCGAGTGGGTCATGCGCAGCGCCATTTTACGGGCGTGTTAGACTCTCGGCCACTTTTTACGTTGCGCCGGAGGGTTCATGCAGAGACTCAAGGGAATTGTTGGAACGCTGGCCGGATGCGTGGCCATGGTGGCAATGACGATCGCGCTGGCCGCGCAGGACCCCGCTGCGCCTCCGCCTGCCGCACGCGGCGGCTTCCAGCAGCCGCCGCCGAAGAACCTGAAGGTGCTCCCGAAGACCTGGACGGGACAGCAGGTCCGCGCCCTCATGCAGACGTTCGCCGAGAGCCTGGGCGTGCAGTGTACGCACTGCCACGCCGTCGACCCGACCGCCCCGCCGCCGGCCGAGGGACGTCCGCCGACGCTCGACTACAGCCTCGACGAGAAGAAGGAAAAAGAGATCGCGCGCCAGATGATCCAGATGACGATGGCGCTGAACAGCGAGGGGCTGAAAGGCGTGGGCGACCCTGCCGTTCCCGAGAAGGTCAGTTGCCTGACCTGTCACAACGGGCAGAAGACGCCCGCGATGAAGCCGGCGAACGGCTGGGGCCGCGGCAATTTCTCGCTGCTGCCCGCGGGTCCGGCACCGGCGGGGCGCCGCGGCGGGGCCTGACCCCTCATTTCGGATATCCCTGCCAGAGCCATTCGAGCGCCTCGGGCAGCGTCGCCGCGATGACGTCGCGGGGGGTGTGGCCCGAGTCGCGGGCATACACGTACTGGTACTTGTAGCCCTTGGCCTCGAGCGCGGCGGCCATGCGCTCGTTGGCCAGCACCCAGTTGTGCCACGTCTCTTCCTGATCCCAGTACCGGTTGTCGCGCTCGCCTACGTGCATCCACACGCGAATCGGCTTGGCCGGGCTGTAAGGGATGTAGGTCGCGTGATATTCCCACGCGCCTCGCGGTGACGTCGGGCTGAGCGGCGACTGCTGGTTCACGTACGTGCCGGAGTACGACAGCACCCGGCGGTACAGCTCCGGGTGGAACCACGCCATCGTGAATGCGCACGCCGCGCCGGAACTCCCGCCCATGGTCGCGCGCCCTTCGGGGTCCTTCGTGAACTCGATCCCGTAGTCTTTCGTGATCCGCGGCAGCACTTCGGTCTCGATGAAGTCCGTGTAGACCCCCGAGACGGTGTCGTACTCCAGTCCGCGCTGGCTGCCCTGCGCGTCGCCGCCGCCGTTGTGCACCATGACGGCGACCATGGCGGGGACGCGCTTCTCGTGAATCAACGTGTCCAGCGCGGGCGGAATGTTGTTGCGGTAGCTCGCCGACAATCCGTCCTGCGCGACGATGAACGGCACGGGGGTCCCGGGTTTGTAGCCGGCCGGCACGTAGACGGCGACGCGGCGCGTGTAGGGGACGACGCCGTTTTGACCACGCGCGATGCCGGGGTAGATCTTGCTGTCCTTCGAGTCCATCGTGAACTCGTGGACGGTCCCCTTGGGCACACCGTCCTTCACGGTGAGCTCGGGCGCCGGGTTGTAGGGCGGGCCGATCACGAACCGGCCGTTGGCCGTCGGCGTCGGCGGCGCGGTCAGCGGGGGTGTGGGCAGCAGCGGGGGACCGCCGCGGCCCCGCCCCGCAGGCTGGGCGGCAGGGGGCGCCTGGGGCGGCTGGGCTTGCTGCGCCGAGGGGGCGGCGGTAAGCGCAATCAGCGCGACGAACCCTAGCGGGACCATTCTGAGCATTTTTCCTGCCTCCAAGGGGACCCCCCGGTCCCGGCGGGCGATTTTAGCCGGTTTCGTTTAAAATCACGGCTGCGTTTCCAGGAGGCGAGATGATCGTCACAGGCAAGGCGGTTCCGCGTCGGACGTTCCTGAAGGGCGTGGGGGCCGCGGTGGCGCTCCCGTTCCTGGACTCGATGGTGCCGGCGTTTGCGGCCCCCGCCAAACTGCCGGTGCGGCTCGCGTTCCTCTACGTGCCCAACGGCATCGACATGAGGAACTGGAACGTCCCGCAGGCCGGGCCGCTGGCCGGCAACCTCCCGCGCATCATGAAGCCGCTCGAGGCCTTCTGCGGCGACATGATCCAGATCGGCAACCTGACGAACAACAGCGGGCGGGCGCTGCTCGACGGCGCCGGCGACCACGGACGCTGCGCCGGCTCGTATCTCACCGGTGTGCAGGTCAAGAAGACGACCATCGACATCAAGGCGAGCGTCTCGGCCGACCAGATCATCGCCAACAAGATCGGACACGAGACGCGCTTCGCGTCGCTCGAGCTCGGCATGGACGACTCGCGGCAGGCGGGCGACTGCGACTCGGGCTACTCGTGCGCCTACACGAACAACCTGTCGTGGCGCAGCGAGACGCAGCCGCTGCCGCCGGTGCTCGATCCACGGGTCCTGTTCGAGCGGCTCTTCGGCACGGGGCAGATCATGAGCGCCGAGGACATGGATCGCCGCGCGCGCTACCGCCGCAGCATCCTGGACTTCGTCACGACGGACACGAAGAAGCTGCAGTCGTCGCTCGGCCCGACCGACCAGCGCAAGCTCGAGGAATATCTCTCGTCGATCCGTGAAGTCGAGCGTCAGCTGGAGAAGGCGGAGAAGGACAGCATCGCCGTCAATCCCGGCATGGACAAGCCGTACGGCGTGCCGCCCGACTTCGCCGAGCACTTCAAGCTCATGACCGACATGATCACGATCGCGTTCCAGGCGGACATGACGCGCGTGCTGACGTTCCTCATGACGCGCGAAGGCACGAGCCGCTCGTACCGCGAAATCGGGATCGCCGACGGCCACCACCCCTGCACCCACCATCAGGGGAAGGCCGATCTCATCGAGAAGGTGATCCAGATCAACGAGTACCACACGACGCAGCTGGCCGGCTGGCTGCGCAAGTTGAAGTCGATCCCGGAAGGGGACGGCAACCTGCTCGACAACTCGATGATCGTGTACGGCGCCGGGCTGTCGGACGGCAACCGCCATCTGCACGACGACCTCCCGACGCTGCTCATCGGCCGCGGCGGCAACTACTTCAAGGGCGGCCGTCGCGTGATCTACCGCAGGGAAACGCCGATGTCGAACTTCCATCTGACGCTGATGGAGCGCATGGGCGTGCCGATGGAGAACTTCGGCGACGCGTCCGGACACCTGGACCCGGCCAGCCTGACGTAGTCGTTGTCACCCGCCATGCAGCCACCCACCGGGCGCGGCGCGGC
>DASSPH010000001.1 GCA_035699745.1 Vicinamibacterales bacterium | reverse complement strand
TCGACGGTGATGACGCCGTCCTTGCCGACCTTCTCCATCGCTTCCGCGATGATCTTGCCGATGGTCTCGTCGCTGTTCGCCGAGATGGTGCCGACCTGGGCGATGGCCGCGCCGCTGACCGGCTTGGCCGCCTTCTTCAGCTCGGCGACGACCGCTTCGACCGCCTTCTCGATGCCGCGCTTCAGTTCCATCGGGTTGGCGCCGGCGACGACGTTCTTCGCCCCTTCGCGGAAGATCGCCTGCGCGAGCACGGTCGCGGTGGTGGTGCCGTCACCGGCGATGTCCGAGGTCTTGCTCGCGACTTCGCGCACCATCTGCGCGCCCATGTTCTCGAGCGCGTCCTTCAGCTCGATCTCCTTGGCCACCGTGACGCCGTCCTTGGTGATGGTGGGGGAGCCGAACTTCTTGTCGAGGACCACGTTCCGCCCCTTCGGGCCGAGCGTGACCTTCACCGCGTTGGCGAGGCTGTTGACGCCGCGCAGGATGGCCTGACGCGACTCCTCACCGTAGACAATCTGCTTTGCCATTTCTGAGTCTCCATGTCAGCTGTCAGCTGTCAGCTGTCAGCTATCAGCAAAAACCAATACTGATCTGTCTGCTGCGCGCAGCCGGCGCTCGTCAGAGTGGCTGAGAGCCGACGGCTGTGAGCTGAGAGCTACTTGGTCACGACGCCGAGGATCTCTTCCTCGCGCATGATCAGGTACTCCTCGCCGTCGATCTTGATCTCCTGGCCGGAGTACTTGCCGAAGAGCACCGTGTCGCCTTCCTTGACGTCGAGCGGCGTGACCTTGCCGTCCTTCTCGACCTTGCCCTTGCCGACCGCGATCACCTTGCCCTGCTGCGGCTTCTCCTTGGCGGTGTCCGGGATGATGATCCCGCCGATCTTCTGCTCGCCCTCTTCGATGCGCGACACGATCACGCGATCGTGCAGCGGGCGAATGCTCACCTTGGTTGCGGTTGCTGCCATGCGTTGTCTCTCCGTCTGAGTAGGATTGCTGGGCCCGGGAGGGGTACCGTCGTCTAGCACTCGCCCCGGCCGACTGCTAATTCTATGGAAGCCGGCTGCGGGTGTCAAGCAGTCGAGGCAGGGGACTGCTAATGGCGGGAGGGGGCCCCTAACTCATCCGCTTGATGCGGTATTCCGCGATCTTCCGCGAGATCGTATTGCGGTGCAGGCCGAGCAGGTCGGCGGCATCCCCGAGGTTCCCCTTGGACCGCTGCAGCGCCCGGGCGATGAACATCTTCTCGAACTCGCGCCGCGCGTCGTCGTACTGCACGCCCTTGTCGAGCATTTCCGCCACGAGCCGATCCATCTGATCCCGCACGGCGCCCTACGCCAGCTCGCGGCCGGACAGAATCCGGAACGCGTCGATGTACTTCTCGCGGGTGCGCGCCACCACGTCCTCGGGCAGCGACGGGACCGGCGGCTGCTTGTTCCACTTGATCGCTTCCAGGTAGTCGCGCACGAACTGCTTGTCGTAGCTGGGGACGGCGCCGCCGGGCCGGTACTGATCCTTCGGCCAGAAGCGGGAGGAATCCGGCGTGAGGACTTCGTCGATGAGGACGATCTCGTCGTCGCCGATGATGTTGGCCGACGAGCCGTCCGCCTTCGCGCCATCGGCGCTTCGGCGGGATGGGCTGGCTGGCGCCAGCCCGAATTCGAACTTCGTGTCGGCGATGATGATGCCCTTCGACTCGGCGTGCGCGCAGCCGCGGCGGAAGATCTCCAGCGTCAGCGCCTTCACCCGATCGATCAGCGGACGCCCGACGATCGCCGCCGCCTCCTCTTCGCTGATGTTCACGTCGTGGCCGGTCTCTGCCTTGGTCGCCGGCGTGAAGATCGGCTCGGGCAGGCGATCGGACTCCTTGAGCCCGGACGGCAGCTTCACGCCGCACACCATTCCGGTCTGCTGATATTCCTTCCACCCCGATCCCGAGAGGTAGCCTCGCGCCACGCACTCGATCGGCAGCGGCCGCGTCCGCCGGCAGAGCATCGACCGTCCGCGCAGCACCGCAGCGTAGGGCTGCAGCTCGGCGGGGAACTCCGCGACGTCGGTCGCGACGACGTGGTGCGGAACGAGATCGCCCATCCGCTCGAACCAGAAGGCGGAGAGCTGCGTCAGCACCTTGCCCTTGTCCGGAATGCCGGAGCCGAGCACGTAGTCGAACGCGGAGATGCGATCGGTCGCGACGAGCAGCAGCTGGTCGCCGACACGATAGATGTCGCGCACCTTGCCGCGGCCGTGAAGGTGAAGCGTTGGAAACTCGGTTTCGAGGAGAGGAGCGGAGGTGATCACGATGTGTGCAGTGTGCGTTGGCAGTTTGCGGTTCGGAGTTGGCAGTCGTTGACCGAGGCTGCGAATTGTAACTCCGAATGCAGCTTCCGCGAAACGCCAGGCCGGACGGCGCACGCAAAACGGGGCTGCGCCCCGCTCGGTCACTTGCCCGCAGCGGATTTGCGGATGTCGATGCGCGCGCGCGTGGAGCGCAGCGTCAGCGGCGGGCCCCCGCCGCGGATGTTCGCCGTGACGCGCGCGTCGGGCGAGTCCCCGGGGGTCGCGGTGATCGACGAGTCTTCCGAGGTGATGTCCCCTTCGGTGGCGACGGCGTCGAGCGTGTAGCCGCCCGGCGGCGCGGTGACGCGGATGTCTTCGCCGGTGCTGTAGATCGTCACCGGTGCGGCCGCGGCAAGCTCCACTTCGAATTCCACGTTGCGGCCGTCGATGCGCGATTCGGTGCGCAGCCCGGAGACGCGGAGCCGCCCGCCGGTGCCGTTGTAGCGGAGCGGCGCCTTCAGCAGCTTCGCCGCGTCGAGCACGATCTCGGTGTTCCGCGCCTCGATTTCGATCGGCCCGCCGATCTCCTGCATCTCCATTTCCGCGCCGGTCGTCTCCATCGTCACCATGCCGGCGACGGCGCGGAGCTTCGCATTGCTGTTGCGCGCGGTGAGCTTGAGCGACGGGACGGATTCAATCTCGAGACGTCCGCCGGTGTGGTTGAGCGCGACGTGTCCCGCGATCCTGGCGATGCGCGTCTCGCCGCGCTGCCCCATCACCTCCACGCCGGCGACGTCGCTGATGTTCAGCTTTCCCGCGTGCGGCTCGATCCGGATCTGCATCCGCTTCGGCAGGGAGACCGTGATCGTCCCATCGCTGATGAAGCCGCTCTGGTTGTTCTGCCGCATCGGCCACGTCGTGGTGATGGCGATGGCGTCGCCGGCGGCCTCGACCGACACTTTCGCCGCGTCTGCCGCCGCCTTCGCTTCCGCCGGGTTGTAGCCGCGCGCGGTCACCTGCATCTCGACGGCGACGTCGTCTCGATCGGCCCCGGTGATCACCAGCGCGTTGTTCCGTGGAAGATTCAGCCTGACGAGCTTGACCGAGACGTCGACCCGCCGGGTCTGTGCGCTGGTGGCGGTCGCCGACTCCTGCGCGCCCCGCACCTCGCGCTTCAGCTTCTGGAAAATTCCGCCGAGGCTGACGCCCTCCGAGCCCGGCGGCGGCGGGGCGGCTCTGAACTGATACACCACGACACCCGCCGCCACGAATAGCGCGACAAGGACTAACTCGCGTTTACCCATAGGCTTGGCGGCAGTTCCGTAGTAGTAATTATAGCCTTCATGTCCTCTCGACTACGCGCGGCCCTGGTGCTGGTGCTGACGGCCGGGCTGCTGGCGTTCTTCCTCCGCGGGGTGGATCCGTCGGCCGTCTGGGCCGAGGCCCGGCACGCCAACGGGCTGCTGCTCGTGACCGCAATCCTTGTGGTGCTCGTCACTTACGCGCTCCGCGCGTTCCGCTGGCAGTACCTGCTGGCGCCGATCGGCCGGACCCATTTCTCGACCGCGTTCACCACCACAGTTATCGGCTTTGCCTTCAGCTTTCTGGTGCCGCGGGCCGGAGAGCTGCTGCGCCCCTACCTCCTGGCCCGCCGCGAGCAGTTGCCTCCCACCGCCGCGTTTGCGACGATCATCCTCGAGCGCCTGCTGGACCTCCTCACCGTTCTGCTGCTGTTCGGCGTCTTCGTCCTGGCGGTCGATCCGGCGTCGCTTTCCGGCGATCCCGCGCTGTATCGTCAGGTGAAAGCCGGCGGACTGCTCGCGGCCGCCGCGTCGGTCGCCGGTCTCGCCGTGTTCTTCGCCCTGGCCGGCCATCCCGAGCGCCTGGGCCGGATGGCGCTGCGGATCGAGCGCGTGCTGCCCGCCCGGCTGGCCCGCGCCGTGGCGAAATTCGTCGAAACGTTCGCGCAGGGGCTGGCGGTGATGCGTCAGCCGGGCCGCCTGTTCGTCTCGCTGCTGCTCTCGTTTCCGCTCTGGCTGTCGATCGCGGCGGGGATCTGGGTGACGTCGCGTGCGTTTCATATGACGTTCGGCTACATGGGTTCGTTCCTCGTGATGACGCTGCTCGTGGTGGGGGTCGCGATGCCGACGCCGGGGCAGGTGGGCGGGTTTCACGCCGCCTATCGCATCGCGGTCGTGACCTTTTTCGGCGTGGCCGAGCCGACCGCGGTCGCCGCGGCGATCGTGCTGCACGCCGTCTCGTTCGTGCCGGTGACGCTGCTCGGCCTCGCGCTGATGGCCCGCGAAGGGTTGAGTCTCGGGCGGATGCGGGAGATGAGCGGAGTGAAACAATGAAGTGTCCGTTCTGCGGGAATCTCGGCGACAAGGTGGTCGATTCGCGCGAGAGCAAGGAAGGCAACAGCATCCGCCGGCGCCGGGAATGCCTGAATTGCGGCAAGCGGTACACCAGCCGCGAGCACATCGAGGAAATCGAGTACCGGGTCATCAAGAAGGACGGCAGTCCCGAGCCGTTCCGGCGTGAAAAACTGATCGGCGGGCTGGTGCGCGCGTGCGAGAAGCGCCCGGTCAGCGTGCAGCAGCTCGAAGGCATCGCCGATCGCATCGAGTCGGAGCTGCAGGATCGTCCCGACCGCGAGATCCGGACGACGGAAATCGGGCAGCGGATCATGGACGAGCTGCGCCGGATCGATCAGGTCGCCTACGTGCGCTTCGCGTCGGTCTACCGCCAGTTCCGCGACGTCGGCGAGTTCAAGCGCGAGATCGACGAGCTGCAGAAGCACAAGAACTAGGGCAGTGCGCGGTGCGCGGTGCGCGGTGCGCAGTGCGCAGTGCGCAGTGCGCAGTGCGAAGTGCGAAGTGCGGAGTGCGACAGTGCGACCGTGCCAAGTGCGTGGTGCGGAGCGCCGGTCGCGAGAGCTGAGCTGGAACCCGAGAGCCGAAAGCGGCAAGCTGAAAGCTGGAAGCTGGAAGTTGGGAGCTGGAAGCTGAGAGCTGGGAGCTGAAAGCTGTGAGCTGAACTGTGTCTACCACACGCGACGCCGCCGTTCGCCCTACCTTGCCGCCGCGCCGGCCGCCGCGGGAGGCGGAGCGCCGGCCGTTTCGCGACAATCCGCGGCTGATCATCGTCGGCATCCTGCTCTTGCTCGGCAGCCTCGCGGTCATCATCCGGCTCTCCGATCGCACGACGCGGCTGAATCCGGACTTCGTCAGCGAAGTCGTCCTCTACGCGCTCTCGGTGGCCGACGTCACCATGCTCCTGGCGCTCGGCTTCGTGCTCGCGCGCAACGTCATCAAGCTGGTCGTCGAACGCCGCCGCGGCCTGCCGTTCTCGCGCTTCCGGCTGAAGCTGGTCGCGGCGCTGCTCGGCCTCACCATCGTTCCCTCCGTGCTCGTCCTGCTGGCGGGCAGCGAGCTGATCCGCCAGACCACGGCGCGGTGGTTCAGTCAGCCGGTGACGGACGTGCTCACCTCGGCCAACGCGATCGCCGGGACGTTCTACCGCGATCGTCAGGCGGCGGTGGCGCGGCAGGCGACGCAGCTCGCGTCGGCCATTCCGCCGCAGGCGCTCGCCGGCGCAGACCTCGACGCGCTGAAGGCGTCGCTCAGCGGCGCGGTGATGGACGGGCGCGTCGGCATGGTCGAGATCTACCGGCTCCAGCCGGCCGCGGAAGGCAAGACCGAGGTCGTGCCGGTCGTCGCGCTGCAGTCGCCATCGCTGCCGGCCGGCCACCTGCGCGCGTCGTCGGACCGGCTCGCCGCGAAGATCGCGGCCGGCAGCGGCGATACCCAGGCCCAGGAGCCGATCGAGAGCGGCGAGTTCGTCCGCGCCGGCATCCTGATTCGCGACGGCGGCGGGCGTCCGGTCGGCGTCCTCATCGCCAGCGACCATCTGTCCGGAGAGCTGCAGGGCCACGCGCGCATCATCGCCGAGGCGTACGAGGACTACAGCCAGCTGCGCGTCCTCAAGGCGCCGCTCGAGGGCGTGTACCTCTCGCTCTTCCTGATGATGACGCTGATGATCCTGGTGAGCGCGACGTGGCTCGGGCTGTACCTGGCCAAGCGGATTACCCGGCCGGTCGGCATGCTCGCCGCCGGCGCCCGCGAGATCGGCGCCGGGCACCTCGATCACCGCATCGAGCCGGAGACGCGCGACGAGTTCGGGTCGCTGGTCGAGGCCTTCAACTCGATGGCGGGAGAGCTGGCGACCAGCCAGCGGCGGCTGGAGCGGTCGCGCGTCGAGATGGAGCGCAAGAACTCCGAGCTCGACGAACGGCGGCGCTACATCGAGACCGTGCTGCAGCGCATCGCCACCGGCGTCGTCTCGATCGGGCCCGACGGCCGGGTCAGCACGATCAACAACGCCGCCGGCCGTCTGCTCGACGTCGATCCCGGCATCGTCGGATCGCCGGCCGAGCAGCTGCTCGCGCGCGAGGATCTGCAGCCGCTCGCCTCGCTCGTCCGCTCCGTCACCGCGGCGCCGGGCCGGCCCGCCGCCCAGGAGATCGCGCTCTCGCGCGGGGGGCGCGAGATTCACCTCGCCGCCGCCGCGACCGCGCTCCACGGCGAAGCCGGCGCGCACGAGGGAACAGTGCTCGTGTTCGACGACGTGACGCCGCTGGTGCGGACGCAGCGCGTGGCGGCGTGGCGCGACGTGGCGCGGCGGCTGGCGCACGAGATCAAGAACCCGCTCACCCCGATCCAGTTGTCCGCCGAGCGCATGCGGCGCCATTTCGGCGGCGCGCCGGAAGCGACGCGCGCGCTGGTCGACGAGTGCACGACGACGATCGTCGGGGAAGTGGAGTCGCTGAAGGCGCTGGTCGACGAGTTCGCGCAGTTCGCCCGGATGCCGGCGCCGCGCGCCGTGCCGGCGAACCTGAACACCGTCCTCTCCGAGACGCTCGCCCTCTACGACGGACTCTTCCAGCACATCCGGATCGACCGCCGGTTCGCGCCGGGACTTCCGCCGGTGCGGCTCGACGTCGAGCAGATCCGCCGCGTCGTCATCAACCTGCTCGACAACGCCATCGAGGCGATGGCCAGCGCGCCGGGCGTGATCACCATCGAAACCCAGCACGACGCGGCCAACGCGGTCGCGCGGATCGTGATCGCCGACAACGGCCCGGGCGTGCCTCCCGCCGAGCGTGAGAAGCTGTTCATGCCGTACTACTCGACCAAGGGGCGCGGCAGCGGCCTCGGGCTGGCCATCGTGCGGCGGATCGTCGCCGAGCACGGCGGGTCGATCGAGGTGGGAGACAATGCCCCCAGGGGCTCGCGCTTCGTCATCGAGCTGCCGTGCTAGGCATCGGACGTTAGGCTTCAGGTGAAAGAACGCATTCTGATCGTGGACGACGAGGCGGGCGTGCGCAGCGCCCTCGGCGGCGTGCTGCGCGACGAAGGCTACGCGGTCGAGGCGGTGGAGTCCGGCGAAGCCTGCCTCGATCGCGTCGTCCGCACCAGCTACGACGTGATCGTGCTCGACATCTGGCTGCCCGGCATGGACGGACTGGCGACGCTGCAGAAGCTCCAGGACCGGCATGTCGAGGCGCCGGTGATCATGATCTCGGGGCACGGCAACATCGAATCGGCGGTGCGCGCGATCAAGATGGGGGCGTTCGACTTCGTCGAGAAGCCGCTGTCGCTGGACAAGACCGTCCTGGTGGTCTCCAACGCGGTGAAGCAGCGGCGGCTCGAGCTCGAGAACCGCGAGCTGCGCGCCACGGTGGATCGCCGCCATACGATCGTCGGCGAGAGCCCGATCCTGGCGCAGCTGCTCGAGTACGTGGCGATGGCGGCGCCGACCAACGGGCGCGTGCTGATCTACGGCGAGAACGGCACCGGCAAGGAGCTGGTCGCGCGGACGATTCACACGCGCAGCCGCCGCGCCCGCGGACCGTTCATCGAGCTGAACTGCGCGGCGATCCCCGAGGAGCTGATCGAGAGCGAGCTGTTCGGGCACATGAAAGGGGCCTTCACCGGCGCGCTGTCGGATCGCCGCGGCAAGTTCGAGCTCGCGGACGGCGGGACGCTGTTCCTCGACGAGATCGGCGACATGAGCCTGAAGACGCAGGCCAAGGTGCTGCGCGCGCTGCAGGAGCAGATCGTCGAGCCGGTGGGCGGCACCGCCAGCGTGAAAGTCGACGTGCGGGTGATTGCGGCGACCAACAAGGACCTGCCGTCGGAGATCCGCGCCGGCCGGTTCCGCGAGGATCTCTACTTCCGCCTCAACGTCATTCCGATCTTCGTCCCGCCGCTGCGCGACCGCGACTCGGACATTCCGCTGCTGGCGGAGCACTTCATGGCGGAGTTTGCCCGCGAGTACGGGCGGCGGCCGAAGCGGCTGGATGCCGGTGCCGCCACCGGACTGCGCAGCTACCACTGGCCGGGCAACGTCCGCGAGCTGCGCAACGTCATCGAGCGATTGATGATCATGGTGCCGGGCGAGACCATCCATCTCTCCGATCTGGCGTTTCTCGAGGGCGTCAGCGTCGCCGCCGCGGTGCCGGAGGGAGCGCCGGCCGCGACCCTGCACGAAGCGCGCGAGCGCTTCGAGCGCGACTACATCCTCCGCGCGCTCGCGGCCCAGAACGGCAACATCTCGCGCACCGCCGAGGTGCTCGGCGTCGAGCGCAGCAATCTGTACCGCAAGATGAAGGCGTTCGGGATCGTGCTGGCGCGCACCCAGGAGGAACCCGCGTAGTACTGTCATTTCAATCGAAGGAGTCGAAGGAAGGCGAAGGAGGCGAAGGAGCTCGAAGGAGCTCGAAGGAGCCTCGTTCGGCGTTCGAAGGGTCGAAGGTCGAAGGTCGAAGGTCGAAGGTCGAGGATCGAGGATCGAGGGTCGAGGATCGAGGGGCGAGGGGCGAGGGTTTCGGAGGTTCACGCCGTCTCGCACCGTAGACAGGTCTCCTTCGCTCTTCGAGTCCTTCGAGCTGCGACGTCCGAAATGACCTTCGCGGTCTTCGAGATCTTCGATACTTCGAGTTACGGCACCGTCCGCAGCTTGTTCTCGAGAACCTGATCGGCCTTGAAGCCGGCGATCTGCAGGTAGTACTCGGCGGCCGCATTCAGGGCCGCCGCCGGAACCAGGCCCACGATCTCGCTTTCCAGGATCGAGACGCCGTAGCGCTCCGCTTCGCGCTTCACGGTCTCGAACACGCGGAAGATCGGCGTCCTCTCGTAATCGGTCAGGTTCATCGATACCTGGACGATGCCGCGGTCCTTGAGTTCGAAGCCGGCGGCCTTCACGAAGCGGAACCCGCCGCTGCTGTGGCGGATCGCGGCGGCGATCTTCTTCGCCACGTCGAGCCGATCGGTGTTCAGGTTGATGTTGTAGGCGATGAGCGGCATGCGGGCGCCGATCACCGAAGCCCCCGCCGCCGGGTGGGGCGCCGCGGGCCCGAAGTCCGGCGCCCAGCCTTCGGACCCCATCTTCGCCGCCAGCCCTTCGAATTCGCCGCGGCGGATGTCCTCGAGGTTCCTCCGCGCCGGATTGGCCGACGCCTCTTCGTAGAGATACACCGGCACGCCGAATCGCTCGGCGACCTCCCGTCCGGTGTCCTTCGCCAGCGCGACGCACGCCTCCATCGTCACCCCTTCGATTGGGACGAACGGCACGACGTCGACGGCGCCGAGACGCGGGTGCTCGCCGGAATGCTGGCGGAGATCGATCGATTCCAGCGCCTGCCCGTAAATCGCCAGCACCGCCGCCTTCACCGGTCCGGCGTCGCCCGCCAGCGTGAACACCGAACGGTTGTGCGACGGATCCGAGGAGTAGTCGAGCAGCCGGACGCCCGGGACGGCGCGGATCGCGGCGGCGATCCCGTCGACGATTTCAGGGCGTCTGCCTTCGCTGACGTTGGGAATGCACTCGATGATTGGCATGCGATGCATGTATAATCCCGCCAATCCTGACATGGCGGATCCGCTTCGCGACCAGGAAAGTTCAGCATCGCGAATCGAGGAGCTCCTCCTCGCCGGACTCGACCATTATTTCAGCGGACAGTACGAGCTCGCAATCAGCGTGTGGACGCGCGTGCTCTTTCTCGATCGCAGCCACGCCCGCGCGCGCGCCTACATCGAGCGGGCGCGGGGCGCGGTCGCGGAGCGGCAGCGCGAAGGGGAAGAGCTGCTGCAGACCGGCGCCGCGGCCTTCCAGCGCGGCGACGCCGAAGGGGCGCGCCGCCTGCTGACATCCGCGGTCGAGCGCGGCGCGCAGCCGGACGAAGCGCTCGCCATGCTCGATCGCCTGCAGCGCCTGTCGCCGGTGCAGGTGACGCCCACCGCCGAGGTGCCGCGGACGTCGCGGCATCCGGTCACCGATCACAGTCCCGCCGGCGAGCGGCGCGGCATCCGTGCCGCCACGCTGCTGCTGGTGCTCGCGATCGGGCTCGCCTCCGGCGTGCTGGTCATGATCGCCTGGAGCTCCGGCGTGTTCCCGTGGAGCCCGTGGCCGGCGAGCACCTCCGTCGCCGTGATGCCGGAGTCGCCGCTCCCGGTCCCCACGGCCTCGGAGGTCTCGCTCGCCCGCGCCCGCGCCTGGTCCGGCGTCGGCCGGCTGCGCGACGCGCTGAGCGCGCTCGAGGCCGTGCGTCCCGGCGACCCGCTTCGGCCGCAGGCCGACGAGCTGCGCGCCGAGATCCAGCGGCAGCTTCTCGCGGCGGCGCGTGCGGCATCGGCAGAGACACGGTGAATCGCGAGTAATGAAATGTCCCAAGTGTCAGTACATCAGCTTCGATAGCGGCGATCGCTGCCGCAATTGCGGCTACGAGTTCTCGCTCGCCGGCGGCGGCGAAGCTGCCGGCGGCATCGATCTCCCGATCCAGAACGGTTCCGAACCGGTCGGTCCGCTGGCCGATCTCTCCCTGAACGAGGCGCCCAATCTGCCGCTGTTCACCGGCGAAGGGCGCGATCCGGATACGCCGCTCGTGGCCGCCGGCGCGGCGCCGCGTGCGCCTCTCGCCGTGCGCCGCGCCGCCCCAGCCGTCCCGCGGCCGCGGCCGCGCCGCGAAGCGGCGCCCGTCGAGCCGCGGCTGGCGCTCGACACGGCGGATCTCGGCCCGCCGCCTGCGGCGCTCGCCAGGCCATCCGATGAACGCGACGCACCGCTCGTCCACCCGCACCGGGAGGCGCGGGCCGAAGCGGCCGCGGCGTCCGGGATTGCGTCCATCGGCGCGCGTCTCGCCGGTGGCGCGCTGGATCTGCTGCTGCTCGGGACGATCGACGTGATCGTCCTGTATTTCACGCTGCGGATCTGCGATCTCACGTTCGCGCAGGCGCTGACCTTGCCGCTCGCGCCGTTCCTGGCGTTCCTCGCGCTCCTGAACGGGGGTTATCTCGCCGCCTTCGTCGCCGCAAGCGGTCAAACCATCGGGAAAATGGCGGCGGGCACGCGCGTCGTCTCCGCCGATCCCGGGCCGCGCGCCGGCGATCGCGTCACGTTCGAGCAGGCCGTGCTGCGCGCCGCCGCATCCGTGGTGTCGGCGCTGCCGCTCGGCCTCGGCTTCCTGCCCGCGCTCCTCGGCGGCGACCGGCGGGCGCTGCACGATCGCCTCGCGGATACACGCGTCGTAAAAGCGTGACCCGCTTCGCCGTCTTCATCGCCACCGCCGGCTACTGCGGCTACTTCCCGATTGCCCCGGGAACCGCCGGCTCCGCCGCCGGCCTGCTCGTCTTTCTTCTGGTCAGGTGGACCGGATCGCCGATCGTGGAGGTCGCCGCGATCGCCGCGATCTTCGCCGCCGGCGCCTGGGCCGCGACTCACGCCGAACGCTTCTTCGGCGGCATCGATCCGGGGCCGGTCGTCGTCGACGAAGTCGTCGGCATGCTGATCACGCTCGCGTTCGTCCCCACGGGTTGGGCGGCGATGCTGGCGGGGTTTTTCCTCTTTCGCGTGTTCGATGTCATCAAGCCGTTTCCCGCCGATCGCCTCGAGAAGTTCCACGGCGGCTTCGGCATCATGGCCGACGATGCGATGGCGGGCGTGTACGCCAACGTGGCGCTGCGCGGGCTGATGTGGATCGCGCCGGGCTGGTTCTCATGAGAGCCGAAGTCATTGCCGTCGGATCCGAGCTGCTGGGATCGACGCGCGCCGACACCAACTCGCTGTTCCTCTCCGATCGGCTCTCGGGCCTGGGCATCGACCTGCGCATCAAGTCGGTGGTCGGCGACGACGCCGGCGATCTTGCCGCGGTGTTCCGGCAGGCGCTGGCGCGATCGGACGTGATCGTGCTGACCGGCGGGCTCGGACCGACCGACGACGATCTGACGCGGGAGGTCGTGGCCGGCGTCCTCGGCCTGCCGATGACGATCGACGAAGCGATCGTGGCGAAGATTCGATCCCGCTTCGAACGCCGCGGCCTGGTGATGCCGGAGGTGAACCGGCGCCAGGGGCAGGTGCCTCGCGGCGCCATCGTCCTCGACAATCCCAACGGCACGGCGCCGGGGCTCTTCATCGCCGCGACCGGCGAGTACGAGGGACGGATCGTCATTCTGCTGCCGGGGCCGCCGCGCGAGCTGCAGCCGATGTTCGATCTCGTCTGCAGCGGTCCGCTGCGCGATCGCGCCGGCCGGCTCCGCACCTACCGCACGTCGCTGTTCATCACCGGCAAGGGGGAGTCGCACGTCGAGCAGGCGATCCAGCCGATCTACTCGCGGTGGCGCGACGCGGTGCCGCCGATCAGCACCACGATCCTCGCCGTGATGGGGCAGATCGAGCTGCATCTCACCGTGCACGACGAGGACGAGACGCGGGCGCGCGCGGCGCTGGCGCAGGCGCGCGGCCAGTTGCTCGAGGTCATCGGCGACCACGTCTACAGCCTCGAGGGGAAGCCGATGGAGCAGGTGGTCGGCGAGCTGCTCGCGTCGCGCGGCCTGACGATCGCCGCGGCCGAATCCTGCACGGGCGGCCTGCTGATGTCGCGGCTGACCGACGTTCCCGGCAGTTCCCGCTACGTCCGCGCCGGCGTCGTCGTGTATGCGAACGAAGACAAGACCGCGATGCTGGGCGTCCCGGCGGCGGTGCTGGCGGAACACGGCGCGGTCAGCGAGCCGGTCGCGGTCAAAATGGCGGAGGGCATCCGCGAGCGCACCGGCGCGGACGTGGCCATCGGCATCACCGGCATCGCCGGTCCGGGAGGCGGCACGCCCGCCAAGCCGGTGGGCACGGTCGTCATCGGCGTGCTGGTGCAGGAGCAGCCGGCGTACGTGCACACGTATTCGTTCGTCGGCCCACGGCCGATGGTGAAGTTCCAGGCAACCCAGGCGGCGATGGATCGAGTGAGACGGATGCTGAGGTGAGGGGCTGCCGGCTTCCGGCTTCCGGCTACGACAACGGTATGTTCACCAGCGGGAAGTAGGTCGAGCCGCGGGGGGAAGGCCGGCTTTCGAAGACCGTTGCGTGATCGATGCGGCAGCGCGCGTCCGTCGCAGCAGTGGTTCGCATCGCATCCCGGAGCGCGGCGGCCGCGGCGCGCGGGACGTCCTGCACTCGGGCGAGCGTCAAATGGGCGCTGTACGGCCGCGTTTCCGGCTCGAACCCCAGCGGCCGCAGGCGGTCATTCAGCTCATCGTGTATTGCCTTCAGGGAGGAAGCCCCCGCGGCAACACCGATCCACAAGACACGCGGCGGTCCGTGCGATGGAAACACGCCGCATCGACCGAACGCAATCTCAACGGGCCCTGTCCCCAGGGACGGCTTCAACGCTGCGACGACCGCGGGAACGCGTTCGTCGTCGACGTGGCCGATGAACCGCACGGTCAGGTGCATGTTCTCGACAGGAGTCCAGCGAGCACGCACGGAGCCCCCGAGCTTCTGTCGCAGCCCGGAGGCGACAGCCGCCATTGCACGCCGGACATCGTCAGAGAGTTCGATCGCGACAAACAGCCGCATCACGCCGCAGTGTAGCGCCCCAGGAAGCCGGAAAGCTGGAAGCCGGAAGCCGGAAGCCGGTAGCCGGAAGCCGACAGCGCCGAGCGGTAGACTAGAAGGATGCTCCCCTGGATCCTGCTCGGGTATGCGATCGGATCGGTGCCGTTCGCATTCCTCCTGGCGCGGCGCGCCGGCGTGGACGTGCGCGTGGCGGGGAGCGGCAACGTCGGCGCCGCGAACGTCGTGCGGACGTCCGGGCTGCACCTGGGCGTCACCGTGATGACGCTGGACATCGTCAAGGGGGCGGCGACCGTGCTCGCCGCCTATGCGGCGGTCGGAAGCGTGCCGTCGATGGCCGCGGCCGGCGCGGCGGCGGTTGTCGGGCACATCTATCCGGTGTGGCTTCGCTTCCATGGCGGCAAGGGTGTCGCGGTCGCGGCGGGCGCGTTCGCGGTTCTCGCGCCTGTCGCCACCGTCGTGGCGACGCTGGTCTTCGCCGCCGCGGTCGTGTTCACGCGCGTCGTCTCGCTGGGATCGGTGGCGGCGACCGTGACGCTGCCGACGGCGGCGTGGATCGCGGGCGCGCCGACGTCCGTGCTGCTCGCGGCCACGGGGATCGCGGCGTTGATCCTTTTCCGGCATCGCGCGAACGTGCGCCGGATCGCCCGCGGCACGGAACGGCGCTTCGGGGACCGGCGTTGAGCGGGCGGATCGCCGTGCTCGGGGCGGGCAGCTGGGGAACGGCGCTGGCGGTACACTGCGCGCGGATCGGCCATGCCGTCGATCTGTGGGGCCGCGATGCCTCGCTGATGGCCGAGATGACGCGCACGCGCGCGAACGCGGCGTACCTGCCCGGCATCACGCTCGCCCCGTCGATCGCGCCGACCGCGTCGCTCGAGACGGCGCTGGCGAACGCCACCGTCGTGATCGCGGCAGTGCCGTCGCACGGCATGCGCAAGGTCCTTCGCGCGGCGGCGCCGCTGCTCCGCGACGGCGCCGTCCTCGTCAGCGCGACCAAGGGGCTGGAGATCGACTCGCTCGCGCGGATGTCGCAGGTCGCGGCCGAGGAGACCGGAGCGGGGCGGCCGATCGCGGTGCTGTCCGGTCCCAGCTTCGCGCTCGAAGTCGGGCGCGCTCTTCCCACCGCCGTAGTGGTCGCCTCTCACGATCCGGAGGCCGCGGCGCGCGTGCAGCACACGCTGAAGGGGCCCGCGCTCCGGCTGTACGGCAGTGACGACGTGACCGGGGTGGAGTTTGGCGGGGCGCTGAAGAACGTGATCGCCATCGCCGCCGGCGTGGTCGAAGGGCTGGGCATCGGCCACAATGCGATGGCGGCGTTGATCACGCGGGGGCTGGTGGAGATGTCCCGGCTGGCGTGCGCCGAGGGCAGCCGGCGCGAGACGCTTGCCGGGCTGAGCGGCCTGGGCGACCTCGTGCTCACCTGCACGGGCGATCTCAGCCGCAACCGCCACGTCGGCATCGAGCTGGGGCGGGGCCGCGCGCTGCACGACATCCTCGGCGAGATGCGGATGGTCGCGGAAGGGGTGCGAACCACCGCTGCGGCGCTGGCGCTCGGCGCGCGCCACGGCGTCGAACTGCCCCTGGCGGCGCAGATGGCCGCCGTGCTCGAAGGCCGGACGCCGGCCCGGCAGGCCGTCGAGATGCTGATGCTCAGGCCACAGCGCTCGGAGACCGATCGTGCCTGAGTCCTTCGCCTTTCTCATTTGTTCCGTCTTCCGTCTTGAACCATGGGCTTTTTCGACAAGATCAAAGCGTCGCTGACGCGAACCAAGGAACAGTTCGTCGAGCGCTTCGACGAGATCGTCGGCCGCGCGGACACGCCCGCGGAGCGGTCGCGCCCCGTCGACGTCGAGACCCTCGACGCCCTCGAGGAGGCGCTCATCTCCGCCGACGTCGGCGTCGCGGCGAGCGATCGGATCGTGAGCGCCGTCCGGGCGCGGCGCTCGCGCGGCGACTCCCTGCGCACGCTGGTGAAGGACGAGATCCTCTCGATCCTGCGCGCCGCCGACACGGCGTCGCCGAACGGGCGCACGCCTCACGTCGTGCTGATCGTCGGCGTCAACGGCACCGGCAAGACCACCACCGTCGGCAAGCTGGCGCGGCTCATCAAGGATTCTGGGAAGACGCCGTTGATCTGCGCGGCCGACACCTTCCGCGCCGCGGCGGTCGAGCAGCTGCAGGTGTGGGCGACGCGCGCCGGCGTCGATTTCATCCGCGCGCAGTCGGGCTCCGATCCGGCGGCCGTCGTCTTCGACGCCATTGCCGCCGGCAAGGCGCGCGGGCGCGACGTGATTCTCGTCGACACCGCGGGGCGCCTGCACACGCGGGTGAATCTGATGCAGGAGCTGGAGAAGATCCGCCGGGTCGCCGCCCGCGAAGTCGAGGGGGCGCCGCACGAAGTACTGCTCGTGCTCGATGCGACCGTGGGACAGAACGGCCTCAACCAGGCCCGCGAGTTCATGGGCGCCGCCGGCGTCAACGGCATCGTGCTGACCAAGCTGGATGGGACGGCGAAGGGGGGCATCGCGGTGGCGATCGCGCACGATCTGAAGCTGCCGATCCGCTACGTCGGCGTCGGCGAGGGGATCGACGATCTGGTGCCGTTCTCGCCCGAGGACTACGTGAAGGCGCTGTTCGAAGAGAAATGGTGAATGTGTCATTGCCGACTGCCGGTTGGCGAGTGGCGATCGACGGTTGCCGAGTGAGGGATT